>NZ_JALRNG020000048.1:0-38922 GCF_030272875.2 Pseudomonas sp. BJa5 | reverse complement strand
CTTGCCCCGCGATGCGGTTTGGCAGATAGACCGCAATCGCGGGGCAAGCCCGCTCCCACAGAGGCATGAAAAAGGGCGGCACTGCTTACGCAGTGCCGCCCTTTTGTGTTTTCGCCAGACCCGTCAGCTGACGCTGTCACCCAGCAGCGCTTCAAGCTCTGCATCGGTAATCAACCCTGCTGGATAGCGTGCCAGCAATGCACGTCGTGGTTCGGTCTTCCTGACCCGGTTGGCTCCATTGTTCTTCAACCACTGCGCCACTCGCCGCAGCGCGTCGTGGTTCATTGCCGATGGGGGCGAAGCCGGCTCACTTACTGCATTCATTTCGACACGTACTCCCGGGGCCGTGAGCGGCTAACCTACTGGAACTTTGTGACAGAACAGTGCTGCCCTATCTGTTTGAAATACAATGCAAAACAAATACAAGAGGTGTGCCAGCGCACACGCCGGTTGTCGTCCGCCCAATAAAAAAGCCCGTCCTGGGACGGGCTTTCACTTTGCGCACATTCAGCCTTTGGCGGGTGCCGGCTGCTGCTGGGTCAGGCAGTGGATGTTGCCGCCCCCCAGGAGCATCTCGCGGCCCGGGATCATGACCACTTCATGCTCGGGGAACACACGCTCAAGAATCGCTCTAGCCTCGGCATCTGCCGGGTCGTCGAAGCTCGGGGCGATGATGCCGCCGTTGACGATCAGGAAGTTGACGTAGGAACCGGCCAGGCGAACCGACGGGTTACGCTCCTGGCTACCGGCCACCGGATCGACGCCCGCGCACTCTTCTTCAGTGGCGTACAGCGGTCCGGGAATCGGCATCTTGTGCACGATAAACGGGCGACCCTTGGCATCACGGCTGTTCTGCAGCACCTCGAGTGCGGCGTGGCAGCGTGCATAGTTGGGGTCTTGCGAATCATCTGTCCAGGCCAGTAACACTTCGCCCGGGCGTACGTAACAACAGAAGTTGTCGACGTGGCCGTCGGTCTCGTCGTTGTACAAGCCATCGGGCAGCCAGATGATGGTGTCCACCGCCAGGTGGTCGCGCAGCACCGCTTCGATCTGCTCGCGGTTCAGGTGCGGGTTGCGGTTGTGGTTGAGCAGGCATTCTTCGGTGGTGATCAGGGTGCCTTCACCGTCGACGTGAATCGAGCCGCCCTCAAGCACGAAGCCTTCGGTGTGGTAGCGCGGGCAACGCTCCATTTCCAGCACCTTGCTGGCCACTTGCTCGTCGCGGTTCCACGGCGCGTACAGGCCGCCCTCGAAACCACCCCAGGCATTGAAGCCCCAATCCACGCCACGGACTTCGCCGCTGTCGTTGATGACGAAGGTCGGCCCGGTGTCACGCACCCAGGCGTCGTCGTTGCTGATTTCCACCACGCGGATATTCGCTGCGTCCAGGCGCGCGCGGGCGTTGTCGTACTGGCCGGCCGATACGGCCACGGTGACCGGTTCGAAACGGGCGATGGCCTTGGCCAGCGTCACGTGGGCGGCCTGTACCGGTTTGCCGCCCAGGCGCCAGTTGTCCGGGCGCTCGGGCCAGACCATCCAGACCTGGGTTTGCTTCGCCCACTCGGCGGGCATATGGAAGCCGTCGGCGCGCGGGGTGCTGGTCAGAGTTTTCATGAGTGAACCTTTGCAAGGCCCGACGCCGGCACCGTGGCCCGCGTCGAGGTCATTGAATGATCAGGATTCCAGCGCGCCATCGAGGGTCTTCACCGGGCCGTACAGGTTTGGACGGCGATCACGGAAAGTGCCCCAGGCGCTGCGGGTGTGCTCCAGCTTGTCGAGGTCGAAAGTATGCACCAGCACGCCCTCTTCGGTCTCGTTGAGCTCCTGGACTTTTTCACCGAACTGGTTGGCGATGAACGACGAGCCGTAGAAGGTGATGTCGTAGCCGTCCTGCTCTTCGGTGCCGATGCGGTTGCTGGCGATCAGCGGCATCAGGTTGGCACCGGCATGGCCCTGCTGCACACGCTGCCAGTGGTCGCGCGAGGAGATGGTCTTGTCATGCGGCTCGCTGCCGATGGCGGTCGGGTAGAACAGCACTTCGGCACCCAGCAGCGCCATGCTGCGGGCGCACTCCGGGAACCACTGGTCCCAGCAGATGCCCACGCCGATTTTCGCGTAGCGGGTCTGCCAGACCTTGAAGCCGGTGTCGCCCGGGTTGAAGTAGTACTTCTCGTGGTAGCCAGGGCCATCCGGGATGTGGGTCTTGCGGTACACGCCCAGGTTGCTGCCGTCGGCATCGATGATCGCGATGCTGTTGAAACGGGCACGCCCGGCCAGTTCGAAGAAGCTGATCGGCAACACCACTTGCAGCTCCTTGGCCAGGGCCTGGAAATGCTCGATGGCGGCGTTGGTTTCCACCGGCGTGGCCAGTTGCAGGTAGTCCGGGTTCGGCTTCTGGCAGAAGTACGGGGTTTCGAACAGTTCCTGGATCAGGATGATCTGCGCGCCCTTGGCGGCCGCTTCGCGGACCAGCTTCTCGGCGTTGGCAAGGTTGGCCTGGCGATCCCAGGTGCAGGCCATCTGGGTGGCGGCGACGGTAACGGTGCGGCTCATGAAAACCTCCTCGAAAGGTGACCGGGCCGCCTGAATATGCCAGACGACCGATGACAGTAAGTGGTGCTGGAGGCATTTATATCCGATAAATATCGGCTTTGGTAGTGACGAAAATAAAATTTCAGCCACAAAAAAGCCGCTTAAGCCGATAACAATCGACTTAAGCGGCTCTGGTTCAAGGGTTACAACGCGTCTGAAAGCACTTTGTCGATGCAGTCGACGAAGTAGTCCACGCTGGCCCGGGTGGTGCACATCGGCGGCTTGATCTTGAGGATGTTGAGGTAGTCGCCGGTGGGCTGCATGAAGATGCCCAGCTCGCGCAGGCGGTTGCACAGTGCGGTGGTTTCTTCGGTGGCCGGCTCCAGGGTCGAGCGGTCGCGCACCAGTTCAAGGCCCAGGTAGAAGCCCGAGCCATGCACGGCACCGGCCAGCGGATGTTTATCGACAAGTTGCTGCAGGCGCGCCTTGAAGTGCCTGCCCACATCGCGGGCGTTGTCCCACAGGCCTTCCTCGCCCATGACATCGAGCACCGCCATACCGATCCGGCAACTGACCGGGCTGCCGCCGGCCGACGAGAAGAAGTACCCCTCGGCTTCCAGCGCCTCGGCGATTTCCCGGCGGGTGATCACCGCGCCCAGGGGATGGCCGTTGCCCATGCCCTTGGCCATGGTGATGATGTCCGGCACCACGCCCTGCTCCTCGAAGCCCCAGAAGTACTCGCCCAGGCGGCCATAGCCGACCTGCACCTCGTCGGCGATGCACACCCCGCCCGCGGCGCGGACCTTCTCATAGGCCTGCTTGAGGTAGCCCGGCGGCAGGGAAATACCGCCGGCATTGCCATACACCGGCTCACAGATGAAACCGGCCAGCTGCCGGTTTTCACCCGCCAGGGCATCGAGCTTGGCGTCGACATCGCGCAGGTAATCAGCCGCGCTCTGCTCACCGCGATAGGCGCCCCGGTAGGTGTTGGGCGCAATCACCGGATGCACCCAGTCGGGCCGGGTGCTCAAGGCCTGGGGGTTGTCGGCGATCGAGGTGGAAATCGCATCGGTGGCCACCGACCAGCCGTGATAGGCCTCCAGCACGCTGAGCATGTCGCGGCCACCGCTGTAGGCCCAGGCCAGGCGGATCGCCAGGTCGTTGGCCTCGGTGCCGCTGTTGACCAGGAACACCCGGTCCATGGAGTCTGGCGCCAGTTCCAGCAGGCGCTCGGAGAACTCGGCAATGGCCGCGTAGTGAAAGCGCGAGTTGGTGTTGAGCAACGACCATTGTTTGGCTGCTTCGCTGACCATGCGCGGATGACCGTGGCCGAGGACGGCGACGTTGTTGAGCATGTCCAGGTAGGAGCGGCCCTGCATGTCGATCAGGTAGTTGCGCCAGCCACGCTCGATATGCGGCGGTTGCTGGTAGTAGTGCTTCTGCGAGCGGGCGAAGCTGGCATCGCGACGCGCCAGCAACTGCCCGGCGTCGACCAGCGGCGCGGCCTCGCAGGCAAAGCCCAGCAGGGCTTGTGGCGACGGGCACAGCACTTGCCAGGCCGCAGCCCGTGAAGGCACGACGAACGGTGGTGGGCACAGGCCCGGCACCCGGCACAGCTGGATCGACAGTACGCCTTCGGTGCGGCCCAGAGGCTGCCCGGCGCTCAGTTGCGTACCCGGCTTCGGCGCATCGACCAGGCCACGCAACCAGAGGCTGCACTGCTGGCCTTGCAGGCAACCCTGCCCGTCTTCGGTCTGCGACCAGGTGCCTGCCCAGGGCGCTTGCAGGGTGCTGCCCGCCGGCACCTGGAGCTCGACGTGCAGGGCAAGGGTCGCGGGTTCCTGCGGATTGTCGATATGGGTCTGCGACAGTCGGTACTGGCCATAGAGCGTGCACGCCGCGCCCTGTTCGCCCGCCTGCTCGCGCAGCAGTTGCTGGTCGATACCGTCCTGCTCCCAGTTGCCTGCCTGGAAATGCTCGCTGAGCACGCCCAGGTCCACCGCAGTGACGGCGCTGCCCTGCACGCCAGGCAGCAGGGCAACGGCGTCGAGCGGCGAGGCCGGCACAGCAATGCCAGCTGCCTGGAGAATTGCCGCCTCCATCAGCTCGAACGGCACGCTGGTCGCCACCTCGAAGATTTCCCACTCGTGGGCCAGGTTGTCACGGCTGTAGCTGTTGCCCGGATCGACACTCAGTTGCTGTTCGCTGCTGAGCACCAGCACCGCGGCACGCGCCACCACCAGTGGCCACAGCGCCCGCAGCTCGGCCTCGGTCAGGGGGTTGAGCGCCTGGTAGGCCTGGACCGCAGGCAGGATGCGCAGCGGATCGCCTTCGGCATGGTGCAGCAAGGCCGCACAGGTCACCGACAGGTCGGCGATCCGCCAGGTGTGCAACAGGTCGCCGAAGTCGATGACGCCCTGCAGTTGCCATTGGCGCTGTTCATCGCGCTGCCAGACCGCGTTGTCATCGGTGATGTCCAGGTGCACGGCCTGCATCGGCAGATGTTCGACCAGGGGTTGCAGGCGTTGCTCGGCTTTGCTGGCGGCCGCCAGCACGCGCGCCTTGCGCGGGCCGTCGGCGAGCACCGGCAGCAGGTGGGCGATCAGCGCCGGCGCATGGCGCGGGTCCCACTGCAGGGTACGCTCCAGCCCGGGATGGCTGAAATCGGCCAGGGCCTGGTCGACACGGGCACAGAGCCGCCCGAGCTCGGCAATCAGCTGCGGCTCCATGTACTTGAGGCGGGTCAGCGACTGGCCCTCGATATAGTCCAGCAGCCGGGCACGAATGGCCTGGCCATTGACGTCCAGGGCCAGCAGGTGCTCGCCCGAACCTGCCACAATCACCGCCGGCACCGGCAAGCCACGCTCGCGCAAGTAGCCCAGGGCCGCATGCTGGGCTTCCAGTTCGGCCACGGCATAATCACCGTGGCAGATTTTCAGCACATAGCGCCCCTGGGCACTGTCGACGCGAAAGTTCAGGTCTTGCTGGCTGCCCAGTGACTGCAACGCGCCGCTGAGCCCATAGTGCTCCTGCAGGACGTGCAGGGCCTGCTGTTCGCTGACGTCGGGGCAGGGCTGACTGGAGCGGTGGATCAGGGTGGTGAGCGGCATGGGGGGGACCTCGTTTTTTTTTGCTGCTTATATCGCCACTGCTTGTGCCGATAAGCAAGCACCGCCGGAAAAAGGCGATGAGCAACGAGGCCGGGGCACATGGCGTAAACTGTCCAGCAGCTAGGCTTCACCAGAACATCCGCAGATTCGCCAAAGGTCACTGGACATGCGCATTCTCATCACCGGCGGCGCCGGCTTCATCGGCTCCGCCCTGATTCGCCACCTGATCGGCGCCACCGAACACGAGGTGCTCAACCTCGACAAGCTGACCTACGCCGGCAACCTGGAATCGCTGGCCAGCATTGCAACCGATACCCGCTATGAGTGGGTCCAGGCCGACATTGCCGACCAGGCCAAGGTCAGCGAAGTGCTGCAACGCTTCCAGCCCCAGGCGATCATGCACCTGGCGGCAGAATCCCATGTAGACCGCTCGATTGACGGCCCGGCAGCGTTCATCCAGACCAACATCGTCGGCACCTACGCGCTGCTCGAAGCCACCCGCGCCTACTGGCAGGCGCTGCCTGCCGGGCAGCGTGAAGCATTCCGCTTTCTCCATGTGTCCACCGACGAAGTCTATGGCGACCTTCACCGCGCCGACGGGCTGTTCAGCGAAACCGCGCCCTACGCGCCAAGCTCGCCCTATTCGGCCAGCAAGGCGGCATCCGACCACCTGGTCCGCGCCTGGCAGCGCACCTACGGGCTGCCGGTGCTGGTCAGCAACTGCTCGAACAACTACGGCCCCTACCAGTTCCCTGAAAAGCTCATCCCGCTGATGATCACCAGCGCCCTGGCCGGCAAGCCGCTGCCGGTGTACGGCAACGGCCTGCAGGTGCGCGACTGGCTGTATGTCGAGGACCATGTGCGGGCGCTGCTCAAGGTGCTCGCCGAGGGCAAGGTCGGCGAGACCTACAACATTGGTGGCCATAACGAGCAGGAGAACATCGATGTGGTGCGCAGCCTCTGCGCCTTGCTCGAAGCGCTGCGCCCCGAGCACCCTGCCGGGGTCAGCCGCTACGCCGAACTGATCACCTACGTCGAGGACCGCCCGGGCCACGATCGGCGCTACGCCATCGACGCCGGCAAGATCGAGCGTGAACTGGGCTGGGTGCCTGAAGAAACTTTCGAAAGCGGATTGCGCAAGACCGTGCAGTGGTACCTGGACAACCTGGAATGGTGCCAGCGCGTGCAGGACGGCAGTTACCAGGGCCAGCGCCTGGGCAACAGCGACTTCAAGGACCTGATTGCATGACCAAGGGCATCGTCCTGGCGGGCGGCTCCGGCACCCGCCTGCATCCAGTCACCCTCGGGGTGTCCAAGCAACTGCTGCCGATCTACGACAAGCCGATGATCTACTACCCGATCTCGGTGCTGATGCTGGCCGGCATTCGCGAGATCCTGCTGATCTCCACCCCCCAGGACCTGCCCCAGTATCGCCAGCTGTTCGGCGATGGCAGCCAGTTCGGTATTGCCCTGAGCTATGCCGAGCAGCCGTCCCCGGACGGCCTGGCCCAGGCGTTCCTGATCGGTGAACAGTTCATCGGCGCCGACCCGGTGTGCCTGATCCTGGGCGACAACATCTTCCATGGCCAGGGCTTCAGCGAGCAGCTGCTGCGCGCCATCAACCACCCCAGTGGCGCGACGGTATTCGGCTACTGGGTCAAGGATCCGCAGCGTTTCGGTGTCGTCGATTTCGATGCACAGGGCCGTGCCCGCTCGATCGAAGAAAAGCCGTTGCGACCCAAGTCGAACTACGCCGTCACCGGCCTGTACTTCTATGACAATGACGTGATCGAGATCGCCAAGGGCGTCAAACCCTCGGCCCGCGGCGAACTGGAAATCACCGACGTCACCAACGTCTATCTGCAGCGCGGCGACCTGCGTGTCGAACGCTTCGGACGCGGCTTTGCCTGGCTCGACACCGGCACCCCCGACAGCCTGTTGGAAGCGGCGCAGTACATCCAGACCATCGAGCACCGCCAGGGCCTGAAAGTGGCCTGCCTGGAAGAAATCGCCTGGCAGAAAGGCTGGATCAGCCGTGAACAACTGCTTGAGCAAGCCCAGGCGCTGGGCAAGACCGACTACGGTCAGTACCTGTACAAACTGGCCGAAGAGCAACCATGAACCTCATTCCCACCGCCTTACCGGGTGTTCTGATTCTTGAACCCCGGGTGTTTGCCGACAGCCGCGGCTTTTTCTACGAAAGCTTCAATGCCCGCGCCTTCGAAGCCCTGACCGGCGTCAGCACCCGCTTCGTCCAGGACAACCATTCCGCTTCCAGCCGTGGCGTGCTGCGCGGCCTGCACTACCAGCTGGAAAACACCCAGGGCAAGCTGGTGCGGGTGACCCAGGGCGAGGTGCTGGATGTCGCCGTGGACCTGCGCCGCAGCTCGGCCAGCTTCGGCCAGTGGGTCGCGGTGACGCTGAGCGCCGAGAACCACCGCCAGCTCTGGGTGCCCGAAGGTTTCGCCCATGGTTTCGTGGTCATCAGCGAACGCGCCGAGTTCCTGTACAAGACCACCGACTACTACAACCCCGCTGCCGAACGCTGCATTCGCTGGGACGATCCGGACCTGGCCATCGACTGGCAGCTGCAACAGCCTCCCCTGCTGTCCGCCAAGGACCAGGCCGGCCAGTGGTTGCGCGATGCCGAGCTGTTTCCATGAAGCGCACCCAGCCGACCATCCTGATCAGCGGCCAGCACGGCCAGGTGGCCCAGGCGCTGCAGGCGTGCCTGGGCGACCTCGGCCAGTTGCACATGCTGGGGCGCGACCGGCTTGACCTTGCCCACCCCGACGCCATTCGCACGCAAGTACAGCGCCTTGCCCCGGACCTGATCATCAATGCCGCCGCCTACACCGCGGTCGACCAGGCCGAAAGCGAGCCGGAAGCGGCCTTTGCGATCAACGCCCGGGCCCCGGGCATCTTCGCCGAAGAAGCCGCCCGACTGGGCATTCCGTTGATCCACTATTCCACCGACTATGTGTTCGACGGCACCAAGGCCACGCCCTACACCGAAGCCGACGAGCCGAACCCCCTGAACGTCTACGGCCAGAGCAAACTGGCGGGCGAACGGGCCATCGAAGCCGTGGCTGGCCAGCACCTGATCCTGCGCACTAGCTGGGTCTATTCGCGCCAGGGCCGCAACTTCCTGCTGACCATGCAGCGCCTGTTGCAGGAGCAGCCGCAACTGCGCATCGTCGCCGACCAGATCGGCGCGCCGACCTGGGCCGGCACCCTGGCCAGCAGCACCCGCGCGTTGATCGAACGCTGGCTGGCCGGCCAACCCGGCGCCTGGGGCACCTACCACCTGACTGCCCGGGGCGAGACCTCCTGGTTCGGCTTCGCCCAGGCCATCGGCGCGCACCTCAAGGCCCGGGGCCTGCCCTGCGCCGAGTTGCTGCCGATCCCCTCGAGCGAGTATCCGACGCCCGCTCGCCGCCCGCTCAACTCGCGCCTGGACTGCAGCTTGCTGCAACGCCAGTGGCAGGTCAGCCAGCCGCACTGGCAGCAGGCGCTGATCGACTGCCTGAAGTAGCGCATAATGCGCCAGACCCTACTGGCGAAGTTGCGATGATCAAGATCCCCCCCCTTCCCCGCCGCCCTCGCTGGCGTAGCCTGGCCCTGCTGGCGATCTGCCTGGCGCCGCTGCTCTGGCCCCTGCAGCACCTTGCCGAACGCTATTACCAGGACGAACTGGCCGGACAGAACCGCCAGACCCTGGACCTGTACGTCGCCAACCTGCTGGGCACCCTGCACCGCTATGAAACCCTGCCGCAGATCCTCGGCGACCTGCCGGCCCTGCGCGCCGTGCTGGCCGACCCGCTGCGCCTGGAAACCCTGACCAACGCCAACCGCCTGCTCAAGGACATCGCTACCCAGACCGGCGCCGAAGTCATGTACCTGATGGACGCCAAGGGCAACACCCTGGCGGCCTCCAACTGGGACAAGCACGACAGTTTCGTCGCCCGCAATTTCGCCTTCCGCCCGTACTACAGCGAGGCCATTGCCGGTCGCCTGGGACGTTTCTTCGGCCAGGGCACGACCTCGGCCAAGCGTGGCTACTTCTTCGCCGCCGCGGTGCGCGACGGTGACGAAATCATCGGTGCACTGGTGGTCAAGGTCGACCTGGACCACACCGAGACCCTGTGGGGCAAGACCCCCGAACAGCTGCTGCTGACCGACCACAACGGCGTGGTGATCCTCACCTCGCGTCCGGACTGGCGCTTTCGCGCCACCCGGCCGCTGACCGAGGCCGAGCGCGAAGCCATCGTCGCCATCCAGCCCTACCCGACCCAGTCGCCCCAGCCGCTCAACCTCAACCGTGATGCCTGGCTGATCCAGACCCAGGCGATCGAGGAAACCGGCTGGCAGGTCAGCATCCTCGCCCCGCGAACCCTGATCGACCGCCCGGTGCGCACCGTGGTGGCTATTGGAGGCGCCGCCCTGCTGGTGCTGATGTTGCTGCTCGGTCTGATGATGCAGCGCCGCCGCCACTACATGGACCGCATCGATTTCGAAGCCCACGCCCGCCAGGAGCTGGAAAAGCGCGTGATCGAGCGCACCGCCGACCTGGAAGGCCTCAACAGCCGGCTGAAAAGCGAAGTGCTGGAGCGCGAACAGGCCCAGCAGGAACTGGTGCGTGCCCAGGACGAGTTGGTCCAGGCCGGCAAGTTGTCGGTACTGGGCACCATGTCGGCGAGCATCAGCCACGAGCTCAACCAGCCGCTGGCGGCGATCCGCAGCTACGCCGAAAACGCCGAGATCCTGCTCGACCACCAGCGCACCGAGGATGCCCGCAGCAACCTCAAGCTGATCAGCGAACTGACCGGGCGCATGGCGTCGATCATCGCCCACCTGCGTGCCTTCGCCCGCCGCGACCGCCACGCCCCTGAGAGCGTGGCGCTGCAGCCGGCGCTGGACGATGCCCTGGCCCTGCTGGCCAAGCGCCGCCGGGCCATGGCGGTGGAGCTGGTGCGCGACCTGCCCGACGCCACCCTGTGGGTCCAGGCCGGTGAAACCCGCCTGCGCCAGGTGCTCGGCAACCTGCTGGCCAACGCCCTCGACGCCCTGACCGAGAAGGCCAACCCACGTAAACTCATGCTCAGTGCCGAACAGCGCGAAGGCAACGTCTACCTGTACATTCGCGACAACGGCCCGGGTTTCAGCAGTGAAGCGCTGGCCCGCGCCCGGGAGCCGTTCTTCACCACCAAGACCCGCACCCAGGGCCTGGGCCTGGGCCTGGCGATCTGCGACACCCTGATGCGCGCCCTGGGCGGTGAGTTGCTGCTCGGCAACCACCCCGAAGGCGGCGCCTTGCTTACCCTGAAACTGCGCGTCGCCAAGCCCGGCGCCAACCTGCAATTCTCGGAGGACCCATCGGCATGACGACCGAGCCGCTCATCGACAGCCGCGTACAGGTGATCCTGGTCGACGACGACCCGCACCTGCGCCAGGCCCTGAGCCAGACCCTGGACCTTGCCGGCCTCAAGGTCCTGTCCCTGAGCGATGCCCAGGGCCTGGCCGGGCGCATCGAGCAGGACTGGCCGGGGGTACTGGTCAGCGACATCCGCATGCCCGGCATCGATGGCCTGGAGCTGCAGCAACAGGTACACGCCCGCGACCCGGAGCTGCCGGTGCTGCTGATCACCGGCCATGGCGACGTGCCCCTGGCGGTGCAGGCCATGCGCGCCGGCGCCTATGACTTCCTGGAAAAGCCCTTCGCCAGCGATGCCCTGCTCGACAGCGTGCGCCGTGCCCTGGCCCTGCGCCGCCTGGTGCTGGACAACCGCAGCCTGCGCCTGGCCCTGAGCGACCGCCAGGAGCTGAGTACCCGCCTGGTCGGCCAGTCGGCGCCGATGCTGCGCCTGCGCGAGCAGATCGGCGCCCTGGCCGGGACCCGTGCCGACGTCCTGATCCTCGGCGAGACCGGGGCCGGCAAGGAAGTGGTGGCCCGCGCCCTGCATGACCTGTCGAGCCGCCGCGACGGCCCCTTCGTGGCGATCAACGCCGGGGCCCTGGCCGAGTCGGTGGTCGAAAGCGAGCTGTTCGGCCACGAGCCCGGCGCCTTCACCGGCGCGCAGAAGCGGCGCATCGGCAAGTTCGAATTCGCCAACGGCGGCACCCTGTTCCTCGATGAAATCGAGAGCATGAGCCTGGATGTGCAGGTCAAGCTGCTGCGCCTGCTGCAGGAGCGGGTGGTCGAGCGCCTGGGCGGCAACCAGCTGATCCCGCTGGACATCCGCATCATCGCCGCGACCAAGGAAGACCTGCGCCAGGCCGCCGACCAGGGCCGCTTCCGCGCCGACCTCTACTACCGCCTGAACGTCGCACCGCTGCGCATCCCACCCCTGCGCGAGCGCGGCGATGACGTCCTGGTGCTGTTCCAGCATTTTGCCGATGCCGCCAGCGAGCGCCATGGCCTGCCGGCCCACAGCCTGCAACCGGCGCAACGGGCGATGCTGCTGCGCCACGGCTGGCCGGGCAACGTACGCGAACTGCAGAACGCCGCCGAGCGCTTTGCCCTGGGCCTGGAACTGGCGCTGGACGGCGAAGCCCCGCCCGCCCCGGGCGAACAGGCCGTGCCCCTGGGCGGCGGCAACCTCAGCGAGCAGGTCGAGCAGTTCGAACGCGCGCTGATCGCCGCCGAACTGGCCCAGCCCCACAGCTCCATGCGCAGCCTGGCCGAGGCCCTGGGCATTCCGCGCAAGACCCTGCACGACAAGCTGCGCAAGCATGGCCTGAGCTTCGCCGACAGCAACACCAGCACTGACGACCTGGAGGACAACCGCCCATGACCACGGACAGCCACTACCTCGAAGCGGTGCTGCACGGTGATATTCCCCTGACCCGCGAGATGGGCATGCAGGTGCTCGACTGGCAGCAACACTGCCTGCGCCTGCAACTGCCGCTGGAGCCCAACACCAACCACAAGAGCACCATGTTCGGCGGCAGCCTCTACTGCGCCGCCGTACTGGTCGGTTGGGGCTGGCTGCACCTGCGCCTGCGCGAGGCCGGGATCGACGATGGCCACATCGTCATCCAGGAGGGCCAGATCAGCTACCCGCTGCCGGTGACCGGCGCGGCCATTGCCCTGTGCCAGGCGCCGGAAGAAAAGGTCTGGGAACGCTTCGTCGCCACCTTCCAGCGCCGTGGCCGGGCGCGCCTGAACCTGCAGACCCAGGTCTGCAATGCGGGCAGTGACGAGGCCGCCGTGCTGTTCAGCGGCCAGTACGTGCTACATCGTTGAGGCCAGCTGCAGCAGCCGCTCGCGCCACGGGGCGGCGGCGGGCAGGGCGAGGAAGAAGGGGTTGAGCAGAGACTCGCGCGGCGGGTAGCTGAACACCTGACCATCGAGGTTGAGCACTTGGCCACCGGCGCCTTCCAGCACGCCCTGGGCGGCGGCGGTGTCCCACTGGGAAGTGGGTGCCAGGCGCGGATAGCAGTCGGCCGCGCCTTCGGCCAGCAGGCAGAACTTCAGCGAGCTACCGATATTGGCCAGCTCCAGCTCGCCCACCGCCGAACTCAAGCCGGCCAGCAGGGCTTCCTGCTGCGGGCTGGAGTGGCGCCGGCTGGCGACCACGGTGAAACGCTCACCGGCAGGTGGGGCGTTGCGAACGTTGATGGCGCTGGCCACGCCGTCGGCTTCTTCGAGCCAGGCGCCGATGCCGCTGCCACCGAAATAGCAGCGGCCATTGGTGGGAATCGCCACCACGCCAAATACCACCCTTCCTGCTTCGATCAAGGCGATGTTGACGGTGAACTCTTCGGTGCCGGCGATGAACTCCTTGGTGCCGTCGAGCGGATCGACCAGCCACCAGCGCTGCCATTGCTGGCGTTCGCTCAAGGGGATCTCGCAGTCTTCTTCGGACAACACCGGGATAGCCGGGGCCAGGGCCTGCAGCCCTTCGGCAATCACTTGATGGGCGGCCAGGTCGGCAGCGGTGACCGGTGAGGCGTCGGCTTTTTCCGTGACGGCCAGCTCGGCGCGCCAGAACGGCAATATGGCCTTACCCGCTTCACGGGCCAGCGTCACCACCGCCTGCATCAGTTGCTGGTCGTTCATGCGCCGAACACCCCGCGCTGGGTCAGCAGGTCACGCACCAGGTACAACGCCGCCAGCGCGCGGCCCTCGGAAAACTGCGGATGCTGGGCCAGGGCCGAGAGCTCGCGCAGGCTGACCTTGTCGACCCGCATCGGCTCCGGCTCGTCGCCCTCCAGGCGTTCTTCGTACAGGTCGGTGGCCAGCACCACCTGGATCTTCTGGCTCATGTAGCCCGGCGACAGCGACAGCTCCGTCAGATGTTCGAGCTGACGGGCGCCGAAGCCGGCTTCTTCCTTGAGCTCCCGGTCGGCCGCCGCCAGCACGTCTTCACCCGGCTCGATCAGGCCCTTGGGCAGGGACAGTTCGTACTCGTCGGTGCCGCCGCAGTACTCTTCGACCAGCACCGCATGCTCGGCATCGAGCATCGCCACGACCATCACCGCGCCATAGCCATTGCCGCGCCCCACCAGCCGCTCATAGGTGCGCTCGTTGCCGTTGGCAAAGCGCAACTGCACTGCCTCGACCCGGAACAGGCGGCTGCTGGCGACAATCTCGCGGGAAAGGACGGTGGGTTTCTGGCGCATGGGGCGGCTCCTTGGCGTGAACGGGTTACTATACCGTGGCTTGCCCGGCCGCTGCTGCCCTGACTGCCCGAGATTTTTCATATGCCCGTTTTAGCCTGGTCCACCATCGATACCGTGTTGTTGGACATGGACGGTACCCTGCTCGACCTGCATTTCGACAACCATTTCTGGCTCGAACACCTGCCCCGGCGCTACGCCGAGCTGCACGGCACCAGCCTGGCCATGGCCGAGCTGGAAATGCAGCCGCTGTTCGAGCAGCACGCTGGCTCCCTGAACTGGTATTGCCTGGACTTCTGGAGCCGCGAGCTGAACCTGTCGGTGCGCGACCTGAAGCTGGAAATCGCCCACCTGATCGCCCTGCGCCCGGACGCCGATACCTTTTTGCAGGCGATCAGGAACGCCGGCAAGCGGGTGATCCTGATCACCAACGCCCACCGCGACTCGCTGTCGTTGAAACTGGAAAAAGTGGAGCTTGCGCCCTACTTCGAGCGCCTGATCAGCTCCCACGACTACGGATTCCCCAAGGAGAACCCGCAGTTCTGGGCGGCCTTGAAAGCCGATATCGGCTTTGAACCGCAGCGCAGCCTGTTCATCGACGACACCCTGTCGATCCTGCGCAGTGCCCGTACCTTCGGCGTGGCGCACCTGCTTGCGGTGCGCCAGCCGGACAGCCGCAAAGGGCCGCGAAATACCGAGGAGTTCGCCGCCGTGGAGGACTACCGGGCGCTGCTCGAAGGGCTCTGAGGGTTACTCGGGAATGCGCAGGGTCTGGCCCGGGTAGATCTTGTCCGGATGCTTGAGCATCGGCTTGTTGGCCTCGAAGATCTTGTTGTAGAGGTTGGCGTTGCCGTACACGGTCAGGGAAATGGCGCTGAGGGTGTCGCCCTTCTTCACCACGACAAAGCGCGCAGCGGTGGCGATCGGCCCAGTGACGGTAATTTTATCTTCCACCGAAGCCACGCCTTCAATGTTGCCGAGCGCCAAGAGGATCTTCTCCTTCTCTTCCTGGCTGGCTACTTCGCCGCTCACGATGACCTTGTCGCCCTCGATGGTTGTCTGGATGTTGGGATTACCCAAGCCCACCTTCTCCACATGCGCTTTCAACTGCTCGCTGGCATTGGCATTACCCGGGGTCAGCAGGTCGATGATCTTTTCGCCGGCCTCTTTGATGAAGCTGAAAATGCTCATACCGCTCTCCTTGGTTGTGAAACTCGGAGCCAAGAGTCTAGGACAGGTTAGAATGCTTCGCCTGCCTCGTGCCATGGATCGACGATGGACATCAAACAACTCAAATTCCTCATCGCCCTGGACGAAACCCGTCACTTCGGCCAGGCCGCCGCCCGTTGCCATGTCACCCAGCCGACCCTGTCGATGCGCCTGCGCAACCTGGAGCAGGAGCTGGACCTGGCCCTGGTCAATCGCGGCCAGCGCTTCGAAGGCTTTACCGCCGAGGGCGAGCGGGTACTGGCCTGGGCCCGCTCGGTGATCGCCGCCTACGACGGCCTGCACGCCGAAGCGGCGGCTTGCCGCGGCCACCTGGTCGGCAACCTGCGCCTGGGCGTGGTGCCCCTGTCGAGCTTCGATCCCCTGCCGTTGCTGCGGCGCCTGCGCCAGCAGCACCCGGACCTGAGCTTCGAACTCAGCGCCCTGAGCTCCGAACAGATCCTCGACCAGCTGACCAGCAATCGCCTGGACCTGGGCGTGTCCTACCTCGAACGCCTGGACCACGAACGCTTCCTGGCCCTGCCCCTGGGCGAGACGCGCATGGGCCTGTTGTATGACCCAAATCACTTTGCCTTCGACGAGCAACCCTTAAGCTGGCAAGCACTGACCGAACTGCCGCTGGGCCTGCTGACCGCCGGCATGCACTTTCGCCAGTCGATCGATCACAACTTCCACAGCCGCGGCCTGCAACCGCGGTTGCTGTTGCAGACCGATGCCGTCCATCAGTTGGTGCAGTCGGTAAGCGGCGGACTGTGCTGCGCGATCATGCCGCTGGCGGCGGGGTTCGATGCGCTGACCGAAGGCCTGCGCCTGCAACCGATCGAACAGGCCAGCACCCTGGCGCCACTGGGCCTGATCATGCGCCGCACAGCGCCGCGTTCGGCCCTGGCCGAAGCCTGCCTGGCAGAATTCCAGGCGCTGCAAGACGAAGCCTGATCGACGCGGTCTATCAAGGCATCAGCATTAGCGATTAGACGATACCCGAGCGCAAGCCTAGGCTTAAACCAGACCAGCCGCCGGTATCTCTGATGAGCACAAAACCTTCGGCCTGCGCGGCGTCCGCCCCCCTGACTGCGCCCGCGGCCAGCAACCGCTATGACTATTGCCACCTGACCGACGACAGCCAGACCAGCACCGCGCTGGCCGAGGAAGTCGCCCTGGCCATTGCCTACAACGGCATCAACCAGGCGGTGATGCTGGTAAGCCCCACCGACCTTGAAGACTTCATCGTCGGCTTCAGCCTCGGCAGCGGCGTGATTGCCTCGCCGGACGAGATCTATGACCTCAAGCTTAGCAGCCGTGGCTCGGCCATCAGCGCCGAAGTGGAGATCGCCAGCCGCGCCTTCTGGAACCTGAAGAACCAGCGCCGGCAACTGGCCGGCACCAGCGGCTGCGGCCTGTGCGGTGTCGAAGCCCTGGAGCAGGCGCTGCCGGAATTGAACGTATTGCCGGGCGCACCGCTGCCGCCAGCACACTGGCTCGACGGCCTGCGCCAGCGCATCGACGCCTTCCAGCCCCTGGGCCAGCACTGCGGTGCGGTGCATGCGGCGCTGTTCATGAACAATGAGGGCGAACTGCTGCTGGGCCGTGAAGACATCGGCCGGCACAACGCCCTGGACAAGCTGATCGGTGCCCTGCTGCGTCAGCGCATCAGCCTCGACGGCGGCCTGGCGATCGTCACCAGCCGCTGCAGCCTGGAGCTGATCCAGAAAGTCCTGCGCGCCGGCATCCAGACCCTGGTCAGCCTCTCGTCGCCTACCGGCCTTGCCCTGCAATGGGCGCGTCGGCACAACCTCAACCTGATCCATCTGCCCAAACACAGTGCGCCACGGGTGTTCAGCCCCGTGCTGGAGAACCGATCGTGAGCCTGCATCACCAAGCCGACCAGAAGCCCGTTCCGCGCTACAAACCCTACAACGGTGCCGCCGGCGGCTGGGGCGCGCTGCGCAGCGTGGCCCAGGCCTGGATCGGCAGCGACAACGCCCTGAAGAACATCCGCGCCCTGCTCAAGACCAACCAGAACGGCGGCTTCGATTGCCCTGGCTGCGCCTGGGGCGACTCGCCGGAAAGCGGCATGGTCAAGTTCTGCGAGAACGGCGCCAAGGCGGTGAACTGGGAAGCGACCAAGCGCCGCGTGGATGCGGCGTTCTTCGCCCGTCACAGCGTCACTTCGCTGCTGGCCCAGAGCGACTACTGGCTCGAATACCAGGGCCGGCTGACCGAGCCGATGGTCTACGAACCGAGCAGCGACCGCTACCGC
Source organism: Pseudomonas sp. BJa5 (assembly GCF_030272875.2). Classification (NCBI taxonomy): domain Bacteria; kingdom Pseudomonadati; phylum Pseudomonadota; class Gammaproteobacteria; order Pseudomonadales; family Pseudomonadaceae; genus Pseudomonas; species Pseudomonas sp. BJa5. Next base: position 21,171 of record NZ_JALRNG020000048.1, on the reverse strand, counting down.
CCGATCGACTGGGATGCCGCGTTCGCCCTGATCGCCCGTCACCTGCACAACCTCGAAAGCCCCGACCAGGCCGAGTTCTATACCTCGGGCCGGGCCAGCAACGAGGCGGCCTACCTGTACCAATTGTTCGTACGCGCCTATGGCACCAACAACTTCCCCGACTGCTCGAACATGTGCCACGAGGCCAGTGGCGTGGCGCTGGGGCAGAGTGTCGGGGTCGGCAAGGGCACAGTGACCTTCGATGATTTCGAACACGCCGACGCCATTTTCGTCTGGGGCCAGAACCCCGGCACCAACCACCCGCGCATGCTCGAACCGCTGCGCGAGGCGGTCAAGCGTGGCGCCCAGGTGGTGTGCATCAACCCGCTCAAGGAACGCGGCCTGGAACGCTTCCAGCACCCGCAGCATGCACTGGAGATGCTGACCAACGGTGACCGCCCGACCAACACCGCGTACTTCCGCCCGGCCCTGGGTGGCGACATGGCGGTGTTGCGCGGCATGGCCAAGTTCCTCCTGCAATGGGAACGCGAAGCCCAGGCCAGCAACGCCCCGGCGGTGTTCGACCACGACTTCCTCAACCAGCACACCCACGGCGTGCAGGATTACCTGGCGGCGGTCGACAACACGCCCTGGGAGCAGATCGAGACCCAGTCCGGCCTGCCGCTTTCACAGATCGAACAAGCCGCACGGATGTACTGCAAGGCGAAGAAGGTGATCATGTGCTGGGCCATGGGCATTACCCAGCACCGCCATTCAGTGGCGACCATCCAGGAAATCGCCAACCTCATGCTGCTGCGCGGCAACCTCGGCGTACCGGGCGCCGGCCTGTGCCCGGTGCGCGGCCATAGCAACGTCCAGGGCGACCGGACCATGGGCATCAACGAACGCCCGCCGGTGGCCCTGCTCGATTCGCTGGAACGTCGCTTCGGTTTCAAGGTGCCCCGCCACAATGGCCACAACACCGTGGAAGCCATCGGCGCCATGCTGGCCGGCCAGGCCAGGGTGTTCATCGGCCTTGGCGGTAACTTCGCCCAGGCAACCCCCGACACCGAACGCACCGCCCAGGCCCTGCGCAGCTGTGAGCTGACCGTGCAGATCAGCACCAAGCTCAACCGCAGCCACCTGATTCACGGCAAGCAGGCGCTGATCCTGCCGTGCCTGGGGCGCACCGACATCGACCTGCAAGGCGAAGGCCCGCAGGCGGTCACGGTGGAAGATTCGTTCAGCATGGTGCATGCCTCGAACGGCCAGTTGCAGCCACTGTCGCGGCAGATGCGCTCGGAGCCGGCGGTGATCGCCGGTATCGCCGCCGCCACCCTCGGCGCCAGCCCCGTGGACTGGAACTGGCTGGTGGCGGACTACGGACGCATCCGCGACCTGATCAGCGAGACCATTCCAGGTTTCGACAATTTCAACCAGCGCCTGCAACACCCCGGCGGTTTCTACCTGGGCAGCAGCGCCGGGCAGCGCCAGTGGAAGACCGCCAGCGGCCGGGCCAACTTCAAGGCCAACGGCCTGCCCGACGACCTGTTGCACGAACGTGTGCGGGCCAGCGGCCAGGTGCCGGACCTGATCATGCAGTCGATGCGCTCCCACGACCAGTACAACACCACCATCTACGGGCTCGACGACCGTTATCGCGGGGTCAAGGGCCAGCGCAACGTGCTGTTCGCCAATGAGGCCGACATCATCCGCCTGGGCTTCCATCCGGGGCAGAAGGCCGATATCGTCTCGCTGTGGAGCGATGGCCGCGAACGCCGGGTCAAGGGCTTCACTCTGCTCGCGTTCGATATCCCGGCCGGCCAGGCCGCGGCGTACTACCCGGAAGTGAATCCGCTGGTGCCGCTGGAGAGCGTCGGCGACGGCAGCCACACGCCGACCTCGAAGTTCGTCGCGATCAAACTCGAAGCCGCCAGCGACAACGCCCGTATCCTCTGACAGAATCCGCTGTCCGACACCCACAAAAAAAGGCCCTGGCAGCGATGCCGGGGCCTTGTCTCAAGTAAGCTCAGACCGCGAAAAATCGGGAAAGTTTCACCGAAAAAACAGTAACTTAGAGAATTGTGTGCAAGTCGTGTTACTCGTCGGATTTCCATTGCCAGCCCCCCTTGCCAGCCTCAGGATCGCCTCGTCATCCCTTTGAGGCTCTCTTGATGAAGTACTCCTCGATTCTGTTGTTGTCTCTTGGCCTGCTCAGTGGCGTTGCCTCGGCAGGTGGCACCACCGAAGCCGGTATTGGCGGCGCATTGGGTGGGGTACTGGGCTCAGTGGTCGGTAATTCCATCGGCGGCAGCACTGGCTCGACGATCGGCGCTGGCCTGGGCGGCGCAGCCGGCAGTGCGGTCGGTGCCAACAAGCACCAGCGTGGTGAAGCCGCTATCGGCGGCGCCCTGGGTGCAGCGGGCGGTAACGCCATTGGCCGCAGCGTAGGCGGCACCACGGGCGGCTACATGGGTGCGGCCGCAGGCGGCGGCGCCGGTGGCGCCCTGGGTAACTACATGGGCAAGAAGGCCGATGAAGACGACTACGATGACCACCGCCGCTACCGTCGTGGCTACGACGACCGTCGTTACTACCACGACCGTGGCCACCACTATGGCCATCGCAAGCACAAGCGTCACTGGCGCCACGACGACTGAGTGCGCCAGGGTTCAGCCGACCGGCTGACCGCGACTCAGCCCTGCAGGCGCAGCAATGCCGCCTGCAGCGCTTCTGGCAGCGTCACGGGCCTCCCGGAGGCCCGTTCGACGAACACCTGCACCACCTTGCCAGCCGCACACGGCTGCGCCTCTCCCGCCTGAAACAGCCCCAGCTGATACTCCACCGTACTGCCCGCCAGGCGCGCCACCCGCAACCCGACTTCCAGGGTCTCGGGGAATGCCGGCAAGGCGAAGAAGTCCGCTGCCGAACTGACCACAAAACCCAGCACCTCGCCTTCCTGGGGATCGAGCCCGGCTTGCTGTTGCAAAAAGGTCTGGATGGTCGTGTCGAAGTAGGCATACACCGTGGCACCGGCGATATGGCCATTGGCGTCGGCATCTTGCCAGCGGGTGAGGATGGGTTGCCGGTGGGGATAGTCCTGGCGTTGAGGTGTTTCGGACATGGTGGGCCTGTGGGTTTGGACACTGGGTGTGGAAGCTTCCCACAAACATGTCGGAAGTCCTATAGTTGCAATCAATTGTAGATTGCATAGCATGGATCGACCCTTGAAACAGAGACGCGCGCCAGTGGCCACCCAGAACCTTGATCATGCCAACCTCAGCAAAATGGCTGAGTCTGGACGTGTGCATGCAACGCATATCGTTGGCCAGCCCGGCGGCTGGGCCGTGCAGGTCTGTGTCAATGACCAGGAGCACATCCTGACTGCACAGCGCAGTGGCGGTGTCCGGCTGTTCAAGAAGTTCGAAACCCTGGTGGCCTACCTGCAAGGCCTGGGCATCGATCATTTCGAGGTGGATACCACGGACTATGATCCCTTGACGGTGAAGACCTACCAGCGACCTGACAGGGCCGCTGCACTCAGGCAGGCACATGAAGCTGCAGCCTACGAGAACTGGTTTGCCGCACAGGTCGAAGCCAGTCTGCAGGACCCTAGCCCCGTAATCGATCATGAAGAAGCGCGGCGGCATTTCGCGGCTCGTCGTGCCGCACTCAAATCCAGACCACATTGAGGCATCTTGTATGGCGTGTCATGGCTCTGGAGGATCGTGAGCAGATCATGACCTACATCGCCGCCGACAACCCGGATGCTGCCGTAGCACTGGACGAAACATTCGAGAGCAAAGCGGAACATGCGCTGGCGCACCCGCTACAACATAAGCAGGGAAGGTATCCGGGCACCCGTGAAATCGTGGTACATTCCAACTACGTGATGGTGTACCGCATCACCCAGGACACGGTTGAGTTCATCCGCATCCTCCACGCCCGCCAGCAGTGGCCCTGACGAATCAATCGCCACAGAATGCAAAAAGCCGCCCCAGGGGGCGGCTTTTTCGTCTCACGCAGGCTTCAGCTTACAGCTGTGGACCAGCAGCCTTGATGGCGTCGGAGACTTCGAACTTCTTGAAGTTCTCGATGAACAGCTTGGCCAGGCCCTTGGCTGCTTCATCGTAGGCCGCTTTGTCAGCCCAGTTGGTGCGTGGGTTGAGCAGCTCGGCTTCAACGCCAGGAACGGCTTTTGGCACGTCCAGGTTGATGATGTCCAGGTGCTCGGTCTCGGCACCGACCAGTGCGCCGCTCTGGATCGCAGCGATCACGGCACGGGTGGTCGGGATGCTGAAGCGCTTGCCGACGCCATAGCCACCACCGGTCCAGCCGGTGTTGACCAGGTAGACCTTGGAGCCGAAGCCGTTGATGCGCTTGATCAGCAGCTCAGCGTATTCGCCAGCCGGACGCGGGAAGAACGGCGCGCCGAAGCAGGTGGAGAAGGTCGACTTGATGCCGCCGCCCGAACCCATTTCGGTGGAACCGACCAGCGCGGTGTAGCCGGACAGGAAGTGGTAGGCCGCCTGCTCGTTGTTCAGGATCGACACTGGCGGCAGCACGCCGGTCAGGTCGCAGGTCAGGAAGATGACCGCGTTCGGCTCGCCACCCAGGTTGGCTTCGGCGCGCTTGGCAACGTGCTCCAGCGGGTAGGCGGCACGGCTGTTCTGGGTCAGGCTGACATCGGTGTAGTCGGCGTGCTTGGCGTCGTCGATGATGACGTTTTCCAGGACCGCGCCGTGCTTGATGGCTTTCCAGATGACCGGCTCGTTCTTCTCGGACAGGTCGATGCACTTGGCGTAGCAGCCGCCTTCCATGTTGAAGACAACGCCTTCGCCCCAACCGTGCTCGTCGTCACCGATCAGGTAACGGCTCTCGTCGGCCGACAGGGTGGTCTTGCCGGTGCCCGACAGACCGAAGAACAGGGTTACATCGCCTTCTTCGCCAATGTTGGCCGCACAGTGCATCGGCAGCACGTCAGCGGCCGGCAGCAGGAAGTTCTGCACCGAGAACATGGCTTTCTTCATCTCGCCGGCGTAGCGCATGCCAGCGATCAGGACTTTCTTCTGGGCGAAGTTGAGGATCACGCAGCCATCGGAGTTGGTGCCGTCACGCTCTGGCACGCACTCGAAGTTGGCGACGTTGAGAATCTGCCACTCACCACGGTTGGCCGGGTTGTACTGGCCCTGCTCCGGATTGATGAACAGGCAACGACCGAACAGGTTCTGCCAGGCAGTCTGGGTGGTCATCTTCACCGGCAGGTAGTGCTCGGCGGCAGCACCTACGTGAACGTAGGAGACGAAATGCTCTTGAGCGTTGTTGAACGCTTCGACGCGGTCCCACAGGGCATCGAACTTGTCGGCCGGGAACTTGCGGTTGATCGGGCCCCAGGCGATGGCGTCCTGAGTGGACGGCTCTTCGACGATGAAACGGTCAACCGGCGAACGACCGGTACGGTGACCGGTTTTCACGACCAGCGCGCCAGTATCGGCCAGCTCGCCCTCACCGCGGTTCAGCGCTTCTTTTACCAGCTCATCGACGCTCAGGTCGGTGTAGACGGTGTTGTTGGCTTGCGTCATGAGATTCCCCATCCGGCCTTGGGCCGAGTGCTCCAAACGTTTTGTAGTAGAGCTTTTAAAACTACTACAGCGAAAAAAGTGGCCGGATTATGCCAGAAACGCCCAAAAAAAGTAGAGCCCTCCTGTCAGAACGGCGAATTTCCGCCGTTAGACAGGAGATTTTCCTGTGATGAAACGTTTTAGTGGCGAGTTTCTGAGGGCGCGTCGGCACCGCCACCGGCGAACAATTGCTTGATATCGGCCGTATCGAACTCATAGTGCTGGTTGCAGAACTGGCAATCGACTGTGATCTTGCCGCCATTTTCATCGGCAAGCGCCAACGCGTCATGCTCACCCAGGCTGACCAGCGCATTGCCGGAGCGCTCCCGCGAGCAACTGCAGCGGAAGTGCAGCGGCTGGATATCGAACAGGCGCACGGCGTCTTCGTGGTACAGGCGGTGCAATACGGTCTCGTTGTCCAGACCGAGCAGTTCTTCGGCTTTCACGGTGTTGGCCAGGGCCTTCACGTGGTTCCAGCTTTCCTCACGATCCTCGATGTCCTTCTGGCGGTCGGCAGGCAACTGCTGCACCAGCAGGCCACGGGCGCGGATACCGTCGGCGGCCAGCGAGATGCAGGTGTTCACCTGCTGCGACATGACGAAGTAGTTGGTGAAGCACTCCGACAGGTCCTTGCCGTCCAGTTCCACCGTGCCCTGGTAGCGCTGGCCGTTGACCGGAATGATGGTCAGCACCAGGTGTCCGCCGGGCATCAGGTCGGCGAGGGTTGCATCGTCCTTGATCTGCTCGGCTTCATAGCGTGCCAGGCCGCGGATCTCATGCTGGCTGGTGCACTCGATAGCCAACAGGGGCACCGGCCCGCTCGACTGCGCCTGCAGAATCAGCAGGCCATCGAACTTCAGGGTGCCGACCAGCAGTGCGGCAGCCGCCATCAGCTCGCCGAGCAACTGCGCGACCGGCTGCGGGTAGGGATGCTTGGCCAGCACTTCGGCGTAGCTGCGCTCCAGCCCGACCATTTCACCGCGCACATCGCGGTCGTCGAAGAGGAAGCGTTGGGTGTAATCGGTATCCGGTAATTCAGACATGGGGTCGGGTATTCGCGTAAATGAGTTAATGGCGCCTAGTTTATCAGCGCGCCCCGCGCCCGTTAACCGGCGCTGTCGTGAAGCTGGTGGAGCTGCCGGCGTTGTTTCTTGGTTGGCCGACCATCGGTCGTCACGCCCAGTGCGCCGGCCTTGCGCAGGGCCGCGGCCTTCTCGCGCCGCTCGATGCTCTCGGCGGTTTCCTCATACAGCGTCTGCGCCTCGGGCGCGCCGCGACGCACCACCGACAGGGCGCGGACCACCACCGTGCGCTCATCGAAGCCTGTGCGCAAGACGAATTCGTCGCCCACCCGCGGCTCCTTGCCCGGTTTGCAGCGTTCACCGCGACAGTGCACCTTGCCACTTTCGATGGCCGCCTTGGCCAGCGCCCGGGTCTTGTAGAAGCGCGCTGCCCACAGCCATTTGTCCAGGCGGACCTTGTCGTCCTCTTCCGGCTTTTGTGCCATGACATTTCCCCGCTTAATTTCGTTAACGGAACTGTACTACCGTATCTGGCGGATGCAAAAAACCTGCGGCGTGCTTACAGTTCACCGACCTGTCGTGCATGCCGGTTCCGGCTTTGCGACTTTCTACGCTGGTTGAGCAATTTGAAGACATTTGACCATTTGACTGTGATCGGCCTGCGCGAGTGGGTGGCCTTGCCCGACCTCGGGGTGGCGGGCCTGCGCGCCAAGATCGACACCGGTGCCAGCACCTCGAGCCTGCACGCCACCGAAGTCGAGACCTTCGAACGTGATGGCGCGCCCTGGGTACGCTTCAATGCCCACCTGGGTTCGGTGGTGCAGTTGCGTCACCGCCGCTGCGAAGCGCCGCTGGTGACCATGAAAACCATCAAGAGCTCCAACGGCCAGGCCCAGACCCGCTACGTGATCCGCACGCCCCTGGCGCTGGGAGACCGGGTCTGGGAGGTGGAGTTCACCCTGGCCTGCCGCAAGGCCATGCGTTATCGCCTGTTGTTGGGCTCCAAGGCCCTGGTGCATGGCCAGTTGGTGGTCAACCCGGGGCTCAAGTACGTTCAGGACAAGCCGGCATTCCCGGCCACTATTTCTCCATCCACAGGTGTTGCATGAAGATCGCCGTGCTGTCGCGTAACCCGCGTCTGTATTCCACTCGTCGCCTGGTTGAGGCCGGTACCGCACGAGGCCATGAGATGGTTGTGATCGATACCCTGCGCGCCTACATGAACATCGCCAGCCACAAGCCGCAGATCCACTACCGCGGCAAGCCGCTCGAAGGCTTCGACGCGGTGATACCGCGCATCGGTGCCTCGGTGACCTTCTACGGCTGCGCGGTGCTGCGCCAGTTCGAGATGATGGGCGTGTTCCCGCTCAACGAGTCGGTCGCCATCGCTCGCTCCCGTGACAAGCTGCGTTCGCTGCAGCTGCTGTCGCGACGGGGCATCGGCTTGCCGGTGACGGGCTTCGCCCACTCGCCGGATGACATCCCCGACCTGATCCAGATGGTCAACGGCGCTCCGCTGGTGATCAAGGTGCTCGAAGGCACCCAGGGTATCGGCGTGGTCCTGTGCGAAACCACCAAGGCCGCCGAATCGGTGATCGAGGCGTTCATGGGCCTGAAGCAGAACATCATGGTCCAGGAGTACATCAAGGAAGCCGGCGGCGCCGATATCCGCTGCTTCGTGGTGGGCGACAAGGTCATTGCCTCGATGAAGCGCCAGGCCAAGCCCGGTGAGTTTCGCTCCAACCTGCATCGCGGCGGAGTGGCCAGCCTGATCAAGGTCACCCCGGAAGAGCGCATGACCGCCATCCGTGCCGCCAAGGTCATGGGCCTGAGCGTGGCCGGGGTGGATATCCTGCGCTCCAATCACGGCCCGCTGGTGATGGAGGTGAACTCCTCGCCCGGCCTTGAGGGGATCGAGACCACCACCGGCAAGGACGTTGCCGGGATGATCATCGAACACCTGGAGAAGAACGGCGGGCCAAACCTGACCCGCACCAAGGGCAAGGGCTAGACCGCGTCGCGCGGCAACAGCAGCCCCAGCGGCAGGCGCACCCGGGCTTCCAGCCCGCCGCCGGAGCGGTTGCGTAATTCGACATTACCGCCATGCTGGGCGGCGATACGCTTGACGATCGCCAGCCCCAGCCCGGTGCCCTTGCCGCTGCGCGCACGATCGCCACGAATGAACGGGTTGAAGATGCCCTCCAGCTCGTTCGGGTCGATGCCCGCCCCCCGGTCCAGCACACTGAGCACCACGTAGGGCGCACTGGTGTCGCCCGACACGTAGGCCGCCACCTCGACGCCCTTGCCGGCGTGATACAGGGCATTGCCGATCAGGTTGTTGAGCAGGCGCTTGAGCGACACCCGGCGCAAGGGGAACGGCGGAATCGGCTCAAGGCACAGGCGCACCCGTTCTTCAGGCTGGTTGAACGGCGCCACCACTTCCCGGACCAGGTCACTGAGGTCGACCTGCTCCACCGGCTCGTCACGGCCATCGCGGATGAAGGCGAGGAACTGGTCGAGGATGGCGTCCATGTCCTCGATGTCACGGACCATGTCGTCGGTCAGGTCGTTGTCGTTGGGCATGAGCGACAGCGACAGGCGCAAGCGGGTCAACGGCGTGCGCAGGTCATGGGAAACCCCGGCCAGCATCAGCTCGCGCTCACGCCCGGCCTGCTCGACGTCTTCGGCCATCTGGTTGAAGGCCCGGTAAACCTCGGTCATCTCGCTTGGCGTATCGCTGATCGGCAGCCGCACGCTTCGCCCCTGCCCCAGCTGCCGGGCGGCGAACACCAGGCGCTTGAGCGGCTGGTTGAGCTGGCGCACGAAAATCCAGGCCGATGCGGTGGACAGCAAGCCAATGGCCAGGAACCAGCCCAGCACGCTCCAGATCTTCTGGCCGCGCAGCGGATGCGGGTACAGCGGCACCTTCAGCCAGCCCGCCCCCAGGCTCGGTGCCCGCACCCACAGGGCCGGTGGCGCGTGGATACGCAGGCGCACCTCGGTGTCGGCACCCAACTCGGCCTGCATCTGCCGCTGGTAGATCTCGCTGTAGGGCCAGTGCTGTTCGCCCTCGGGCACACCGGAGCCCACCACCCGGATCAGGCCGGCGGCCTCGGCGATCTTGTCCCGGTCGGACTCGTCCGCCGCCCAGTAGGCGCGCAGGGTCAGGGCCACGCCGTGGCTGTACTGCCGATCGACCAGCACATCCTCGTTCATCAGCAGGTAGACCAGGGTCAGCGCCTTGGAAAACAGCACGACGATCAGCACCAGCCAGAGGGTGCGGGCGAAGAAGCTTTGCGGGAACCACAGGGGCGTTTTCATCGACAACGGCTACACAGATAACGGGGACGAGAGGGCTCGCAGGCTTTGCAGGTCGCCACACATGCAAAAACAGGGTAACCCTGAGGACCACCCTGTTCGCAGTGACCGGCGCCTACAAACGAAACATCACTTGCTGGTATTGCCATCCGGCACGAAGACGTAACCGACGCCCCAGACCGTCTGGATATAGCGCGGCTTGGACGGGTCCGGTTCGATCATGCGGCGCAGACGGGAAATCTGTACGTCGATGGAACGCTCCAGCGCATCCCATTCGCGGCCACGGGCCAGGTTCATCAGCTTGTCGCGGGTCAGCGGCTCGCGAGCATGCATGACCAGGGCCTTGAGCACGGCGAACTCACCGGTGGTGAGCATGTGCACTTCGTCGCCGCGCTTGAGTTCGCGGGTGGCCAGCGACAGCTCGTAGTCGCCGAAGGTGACGGTCTCGTCTTCGCTGCCCGGAGCGCCCGGTACCGCCGGTGCCTGGCGGCGCAGGACCGCCTTGACCCGGGCGACCAGTTCGTCGGGGTTGAAGGGTTTGGCCAGGTAATCGTCGGCGCCCAGCTCCAGACCCTTGATCCGGCTCAGCTCGTCGCCCTTGGCGGTGAGCATGATGATCGGTACCTGGTTGTTCGCCGCGCGCAGGCGGCGGCAGGCAGACAGGCCGTCTTCGCCCGGCAACATCAGGTCGAGGACCACCAGATTGAATACTTCACGGGCCAGCAGGCGGTCCATCTGCTCGACGTTGGGCACGGAGCGGGCGCGGTAGCCCTTGCTGGTGAAGAAACGTTCCAGCAGGCTGCTCAGGCCCGGGTCGTCGTCGACGATGAGAATTTTTTCGCCTTCAGTGGTTTGTGCAGTGCTGCTCATGGATAGCTCCTCTAATCTCGGCACGCATTATGGCTTAGCCGCCATTGACCGTGCCGTGTGCATTGTTAGCAGATTTTTCCCCATGTGCCAGTTCTGCCTGGCTGCAAGCTGGCGCGCTGCCATCACCGCAACCCCGGTTGGCTGGGTATAATGCGCCGCTTTCAGCCAGCGCCGCATTGCCCCGAAGCGCCCTCCGGCGCCCGCCCGCGGCCTTTTGCAATCACAATTTGTCAGGTGGTTTTATGGACAGCATCAACAGCCGCATCGCCGAGGAACTCGGCGTCCGCCCGCAACAGGTCGAAGCGGCCGTGGCCCTGCTTGATGAAGGCTCGACCGTGCCTTTTATCGCCCGTTACCGCAAAGAAGTGACCGGCAGCCTGGACGACACCCAACTGCGTCACCTGGAAGAGCGCCTGCGCTACCTGCGCGAACTGGACGAGCGCCGCGTCAGCATCCTGGCCAGCATCGAAGAGCAAGGCAAGCTGACCCCGGAACTGGCCCGCGAGATCAAGCTGGCCGATACCAAGACCCGCCTCGAAGACCTGTACCTGCCGTACAAGCAAAAGCGTCGCACCAAGGGCCAGATCGCCCTGGAAGCGGGCCTTGGCGAGCTGGCCGACGGCCTGATGAACGACCCGCAACTGAGCCCTGAAGCCGAAGCCGCCCGCTTCGTCGATGCCGACAAAGGCGTCGCCGACGTCAAGGCCGCCCTCGAAGGCGCCAAGTACATCCTCATGGAGCGTTTCGCCGAAGACGCCAGCCTGCTCGACAAGCTGCGCAGCTTCCTCAAACAGGAAGCGGTGCTCAGCGCCCGCCTGGTGGCCGGCAAGGAAGAGGAAGGCGCCAAGTTCCGCGACTATTTCGAACACGACGAACTGCTCAAGAGCGTGCCGTCGCACCGCGCCCTGGCCATTTTCCGCGGCCGCAACGAAGGTGTCCTGGCCGCAACCCTGAAGGTCGGCGAAGAACTGCCGGGCACCCTGCACCCATGCGAGCTGATGATTGCCGAACGTTTCGGCCTGCAGAACCGCAATCGCCCGGCCGACAAGTGGCTGGCCGAAGTGGTGCGCTGGACCTGGAAGGTCAAGCTCTACAGCCACCTGGAAACCGACTTGTTCGGTGAGCTGCGCGACAACGCCGAAGGCGAGGCGATCAACGTCTTCGCCCACAACCTGCACGACCTGCTGCTGGCCGCACCGGCCGGCCCGCGCGCCACCCTGGGCCTGGACCCGGGCCTGCGCACCGGCTGCAAGGTGGCGGTGGTGGATGCCACCGGCAAGCTGCTCGACACCGCCACGGTCTACCCGCACGTGCCGAAAAACCAGTGGGACCAGACCATCGCCGTGCTGGCTGCGCTGTGCGCCAAGCACTCGGTCGAACTGATCGCCATCGGCAACGGCACCGCCAGCCGCGAGACCGACAAGCTGGCCGCCGAGCTGATCAAGAAATACCCGGCTCTGAAAATGACCAAGATCATGGTCTCCGAGGCCGGCGCTTCGGTGTACTCGGCCTCCGAACTGGCCGCCAGGGAATTCCCGGACCTGGACGTGTCGATCCGTGGCGCCGTGTCCATCGCCCGCCGCCTGCAGGATCCGCTGGCCGAGCTGGTGAAGATCGACCCGAAATCCATCGGTGTCGGCCAGTACCAGCACGACGTCTCCCAGCTCAAGCTGGCGCGCGGCCTGGATGCTGTGGTCGAGGACTGCGTGAACGCCGTCGGCGTCGACGTCAACACCGCCTCGGTGGCCCTGCTGGCGCGTATCTCCGGCCTCAACAGCACCCTGGCGCAGAACATCGTGGCCCACCGTGACGCCAACGGTGCGTTCAAGACCCGTGCGGCGCTGAAGAAAGTCAGCCGCCTGGGCGAGAAAACCTTCGAACAGGCCGCCGGCTTCCTGCGCGTCATGAACGGCGACAACCCGCTGGACGCCTCGGCAGTGCACCCTGAGGCCTACCCGCTGGTGCAGCGCATCGCCGCCGAAACCGAGCGCGACATCCGTTCGCTGATCGGCGACAGCGGTTTCCTCAAGCGCCTGGACCCGAAGAAATTCACCGACGAAACCTTCGGCCTGCCGACCGTCACCGACATCCTCCAGGAACTGGACAAACCCGGCCGCGACCCGCGTCCGGAGTTCAAGACCGCCGAGTTCCAGGAAGGCGTCGAAGACCTCAAGGACCTGCAGCTGGGGATGATCCTCGAAGGCGTGGTCACCAACGTCACCAACTTCGGTGCTTTCGTCGACATCGGCGTGCACCAGGATGGCCTGGTGCATATCTCGGCGCTGTCGGAGAAATTCATCAAGGACCCGCGTGAAGCGGTCAAGGCCGGCGACGTGGTCAAGGTCAAGGTCATGGAAGTCGACATCCCGCGCAAACGCGTCGGCCTGTCGATGCGCATGAGCGACACCCCGGGCGAGAAGATCGATGGCGCCCGTGGCAGCCGCCCGGGCTCGGCGCCACGCCAGCAAAGCGCACCGGCCCGCGCCAAGGAAACCCCGGCGCCGTCCAACAACGCCATGGCGGCGCTGTTCGCCAACGCCAAGCAGTTGAAGAAGAAGTGATGGAGGCTCCGCAAGAGGTTGTCCTCAGCGCCTTCAGCCAACTGCTCGGTTGCCGCCTGCAGCGCCTGGAGGCGGGCGTTGCAGAAATGACCCTGGACATGCAGCCGCACCTGCGCAACCGGGGCGGCAAGCTACACGGCGGCGCGATCTTCAGCCTGGTGGACACCGCCATGGGCCTGGCCTGCTCCAGTGCCCATGGTTTCGACCAGCAGAGCGTCACCCTGGAGTGCAAGATCAACTACCTGCGCGCCGTCGGTGAAGGCGAAGTGCTGTGCATCGCCCGGGTGCTGCATGCCGGACGCCGCACCCTGGTGGTCGACGCCGATGTGCTCCAGGGCGACAAGTTGGTGGCAAAAGCCCAGGGAACCTTCGCTGTCCTCTAGCCGCAAACAGCCAAATTGCGATACTTTCGGCAGAGCGCAGGCACTGCCGAAAGCCCGCCGATACCAGGCGACAACGCCAGTTCCTCTGTCCACCCTTGTAGACCGTCAACGCTACCCCCATATTGGGGCGACTGACGCGTGAAGGAATCCATCTTGAGCGAACTTCTCAACCGCCGCCTGAGCCTGCTCGGCCAGGGCGACAACCTCTCCCTGCTCAAGCAGTGCCTGCACGGCATCGAGCGCGAATGCCTGCGTGTGACCGAGGATGGTCGCCTGGCCCAGACCCCGCACCCCGAAGCCCTGGGTTCGGCGCTGACCCACGAGCAGATCACCACGGACTACTCGGAGTCGCTGCTGGAGTTCATCACTCCGGCCCTGACCGACCCGGCGCAGACCCTCGAAAGCCTGGAGAACATCCACCGCTTCGCCTACACCCAGTTGGGCAACGAGTACCTGTGGAGCCCGTCGATGCCCTGCCCGCTGCCGGCCGAGGAAGACATTCCGATCGCCTGGTACGGCACCTCCAACATCGGTCAGCTCAAGTACGTCTACCGCAAGGGCCTGGCCCTGCGTTACGGCCGCACCATGCAGTGCATCGCCGGGATTCACTACAACTTCTCGCTGCCGGAAAAACTCTGGCCGCTGCTGCGTGCCGCCGAAGGCAGCCCGCTGGACGACCGCGACTACCAGTCGGCGGCCTACATCGCCCTGATCCGCAACTTCCGCCGCTACAGCTGGCTGCTGATGTACCTGTTCGGCGCCTCGCCTGCGCTGGACGCCGGTTTCCTGCGCGGCCGCCCGCACCAGCTCGAACAGTTCGACGCCGACACCCTGTACCTGCCCTACGCCACCAGCCTGCGCATGAGCGACCTGGGCTACCAGAGCAACGCCCAGGCGGGCCTGACGCCCTGCTACAACGATCTCACCAGCTACACCGACAGCCTGCGCAAGGCCGTGGCCACGCCCTACGCGCCCTATGTCGAGGTCGGTACGCACAAGGATGGCGAGTGGGTGCAGCTCAACACCAACATCCTGCAGATCGAGAACGAGTACTACTCCAACATCCGCCCCAAACGCGTGACCTACTCCGGCGAGCGGCCGATCCAGGCGCTGATGGCCCGCGGCATCCAGTACGTCGAAGTGCGCTGCCTGGACATCAACCCGTTCCTGCCGACCGGCATCGAGCTGCCCGAAGCCCGTTTCCTCGACGCCTTCCTGCTGTTCTGCGCCCTGGAAGAAAGCCCGCTGCTGAAATTCGACGAGTGCGGCAACTGCACCGGCAACTTCCTCAAGGTGGTCAAGGAAGGTCGTCGCCCAGGTCTGCACCTGCAACGCGATGGCAAGCCGGTGGTGCTCAAGCAGTGGGCCGATGAGCTGCTCGAACGTATCGCGCCGCTGGCCGAGCTGCTCGACCGCAGCCTGGGCGGTGACGAGCACGCCCAGGCCCTGCAGCTGCAGAAGGCCAAGGTCAAAGACCCGGACCTGACGCCATCGGCCCAGGTGCTGAAAAGCATGACCGAGCGCAAAGAGAGCTTCAGCCGCTTCGCCCTGCGCCAGAGCCAGGCCCATGCCGAGTTCTTCCGCAGCCAGGCGTTGCCGGCGGACGAGCAACAGCGTTTCGAAACCGCGGCGCGCGAATCCCTGGAGGCCCAGGCCACGCTTGAGCGTGAAGAGAACAAGGCCGACTTCGACCTGTTCGTCAGCGCCTACCAGGCCAGCATCCTGGCGATCAGTAACTGATGAGCCGCGTCCAGAGCGCCCGCAAGCCCCGCGCCAGCAGCCAGGCCAGGATCGATTCGATCCTCGCCGCGGCGCGGGCGCTGCTGGCCGATGAAGGTGTGGCGGGTCTTTCGATCTACAGCGTGGCCGAGCGGGCGCAGATTCCACCGTCGTCGGTCTACCACTTCTTCGCCAGCGTGCCGGCCCTGCTTGAAGCCCTGACTGCGGATGTACACTGTGCGTTTCGCGCCTGCCTGCAGGCGCCGATCGAGACCGCGCAACTGAACACCTGGCACGACCTGTCGCGCCTGGTCGAGCAACGCATGCTGAGCATCTACAACCAGGATGCCGCGGCCCGCCAGTTGATCCTCGCCCAGCATGGCCTGAGCGAAGTGACCCAGGCCGACCGCCAGCACGACATCGAACTGGGCGACCTGATGCACAAGGTGTTCACCCAGCATTTTCAGCTGCCGGTATTGCCGCAGGATGTGGATGTGTTCGCCCTGGCCATGGAGCTGGGTGACCGTGTATATGCCCGCTCGGTGCAGCTGCACGGGCAGATCACCCCGCGCATGGCCGAGGAAGGGATGCGGGTGTTCGATGCGTACCTGGGGTTGTACTTGCCACCCTTCTTGCCTAAACGCTGACCACGCAATCGCGGGGCAAGTCGAGTCGTCGCACCGCCGCTCCCACACCTGTAGGAGCGGGCTTGCCCCGCGATAAGATCGCCGCCATTCAAAGCTTGGCAATCGACACTTCGGTGGACTTCACAAAGGCAATCACTTCACTGCCAATGGTCAGCTCCAGCTCGCGTACCGAGCGGGTGGTAATCACCGAGGTGACGATACCCGAGGCGGTCTGCACATCGATTTCCGACAGCACCGGGCCTTCGAGGATTTCCTTCACGGTGCCCTTGAACTGGTTACGCACGTTGATCGCTTTGATGGTCATCTGCTTGCTTCCTTTTTTGGTCAATGAGCCCAACGCAATTGCGTAGGCAACGGTGCTACGGGTTCCGGCCCGGGCGGCGTGCCCGGTACCGAGAGAACACGGTTGAGGACTTCGGTTTCCAGCGCGGCCAGGCGATGGGAACCACGTACACGGGGACGAGGCAGGTCGATGCTGAGGTCCAGGCCCACTTCGCCGTCTTCGATGAGGATCACCCGGTCGGCGACCGCCACCGCTTCGCTGACATCGTGGGTGACCAGCAACACGGTGAAGCCATGCTGGCGCCAGAGCCGTTCGATCAGTTGCTGCATCTCGATACGGGTCAGCGCATCCAGCGCCCCCAGCGGCTCGTCGAGCAGCAACAGGCGCGGCTGGTGGATCAAGGCGCGGGCCAGGGCCACACGCTGCTTCTGGCCACCGGACAAGGCCGCCGGCCATTCATGGGCACGCTCGGCCAGGCCGACCGCTTCCAGGGCTTGCAATGCCTGCTCCCGCCAGTTGCCTGACAGGCCCAGGCCGACGTTATCGATCACCTTCTTCCAGGGCAGCAAACGCGCCTCCTGGAACATCAGGCGGGTGTCTTCGCGCGCCTCGCCGAGCGGCGCCGAGCCTGCCAGCAGCTCGCCGCCGGTGGGCTGGTCGAGACCGGCGAGCAGGCGCAGCAGGGTGCTCTTGCCACAGCCACTACGGCCGACAATGGCAACGAACTGCCCGGCCGGGATGTGCAGGTCGATGTCGCGCAATACCTGGCGCTGGCCGAAGGTTTTCTTCAGGTTCTGCGCCGCCAGCGGAATGCCGCGCAGCAGCCGTGCCGGTGCTTCCTTGAGGATGGTCATGCGCCCTCTCCCCGAACAGGTTGATAAGCCGGGTGCCAGCGCAGCCAGACCCGCTCCAGGCCCCGCGCCGCCAGGTCGGCGAGCTTGCCGAGCACGGCGTAGAGGACGATGGCCAACACCACCACGTCGGTCTGCAGGAACTCCCGGGCGTTCATGGCCAGGTAGCCGATGCCGGCGTTGGCGGAAATGGTTTCGGCGACGATCAGGGTCAGCCACATGAACCCCAGGGCGAAGCGCACCCCGACCACGATCGACGGCAAGGCGCCGGGCAGGATCACCTGGCGGAACAGGGCAAAGCCCGAAAGGCCATAGCTGCGCGCCATTTCCACCAGCGCCGGATCGACGTTGCGAATGCCGTGGTAGGTATTCAGGTAGATCGGGAACAAGGTGCCCAGGGCGACCAGGAAAATTTTCGCCGACTCATCGATACCGAACCACAGGATCACCAACGGGATCAGCGCCAGGTGCGGCACGTTGCGGATCATCTGCACCGAGCTGTCGAGCAGGCGTTCGCCCCAGGTCGACAGGCCGGTGATGAAACCCAGTGCCAGGCCGATCGAGCCGCCGATCAGGAAGCCGAGCGCGGCACGCCAGCCACTGATGGCCAGGTGGGTCCAGATTTCGCCGCTGCGCACCAGTTCGACACCGGCGCTGAACACCGCGCTGGGGGCCGGCAGGATGCGCGTCGACAGCCAGCCAGCGCTGACCGCCAGTTGCCAGACTGCCAGCAGCAGCAGCGGCAGCGCCCAGGGCGCCAGGCGCTGCGGCCAGGGAGTGGATGTTCGACTCATGACCCGGCCCTCAGCGCTGCGCCGTGGATTTGGGCAGGATGTCGTTGGCCACCATCTCGCCGAAGGGGCTCACGTAACCACCGCTTTTCGGCAACTGCGGACGCTCCACATCCAGGTGCGGGAACAGCAGTTCGGCAACCCGGTACGACTCCTCCAGGTGTGGATAACCGGAGAAGATAAAGGTATCGATGCCCAGCGCCGCGTACTCCTTGACCCGCGCCGCCACGGTCGGCCCATCGCCGACCAGCGCGGTACCGGCGCCACCGCGCACCAGGCCGACACCGGCCCACAGGTTGGGGCTGACTTCCAGGTTGTCGCGACTGCCGCCGTGCAGCGCGGCCATGCGTTGCTGGCCCACCGAATCGAAGCGCGCCAGCGAGGCCTGGGCGCGGGCGATGGTGTCGTCGTCCAGGTGCGAGATCAGCCGTTCGGCGGCCTGCCAGGCCTCGGCGTTGGTTTCGCGCACGATCACGTGCAGGCGGATACCGAAGCGCACGCTGCGACCTTGTTTGGCGGCCTTGGCCCGCACTTGCTCGATCTTCTCGGCCACCGCCTCTGGCGGCTCGCCCCAGGTCAGGTACAACTCGACCTGCTCGGCGGCAAGGTCCTGGGCCGCTTCCGAGGAGCCGCCGAAATACAGCGGTGGACGCGGCTGCTGGATCGGCGGATAGAGCAGCTTGGCGCCTTTGACCTGGATATGCTGGCCATCGTAATCGACGGTTTCGCCTTCCAGCACCCGACGCCAGATGCGGGTGAATTCCACCGAGGCCTGGTAGCGCTCTTCGTGACTGAGGAACAGGCCATCGCCGGACAGCTCTTCCGGATCGCCACCGGTCACCAGGTTGAACAGCGCACGCCCGCCGGACAGCCGGTCCAGGGTCGCGGCCTGACGCGCCGCCACGGTTGGCGAAATGATGCCGGGGCGCAAGGCGACCAGGAACTTCAGACGCTGGGTCACCGGTATCAGCGATGCGGCAACCAGCCAGGAGTCTTCGCAGGAGCGACCGGTCGGGATCAGCACCCCGCCAAAGCCCAGGCGGTCGGCAGCCTGGGCAATCTGCTGCAGGTAGCCATGATCCACGGCGCGGGCGCCTTCGGCAGTGCCCAGGTAGTGGCCGTCGCCATGGGTGGGAAGAAACCAGAATACGTTGAGGCTCATTGGAGTTGTCTCCTGAAGGGAACGCAAGCCGGGGCGGCGCCCCGGCACGGGCGAATCGTCAAGGCGCGCTGGCGACCTTGGCCGGGGGAGTCCAGATCACATCCTTGATACTCAGCGGCTTGGGAATCAGCTTGAGCGTGTGGAAGGTGTCGGCGATTTTCTGCTGGGCATCGACCACCTCCGGGGTGAGGAAGTGGGCGCCGTAGCCCTGGCGCTTGACCGAGGTCAGGGTGATGTCGGCCGGCAGGCCCAGCAGCGGCGCCACCTGGTCGGTGACCTCCTGCGGGTTGGCCTTGGACCACTCGCCCACGGCGCGCACTTCCTCGACCAGGGTGTTGATCACCTCGGGGTGCTTCTGGGCGTAGGGTTTGGTCGCCAGGTAGAACTGATGGTTGTCGACGATGCCTTTGCCATCGCGCAGGGTGCGGGCCTGCAGCTGTTGTTCGGCGGCGGCCTGATAGGGGTCCCAGATAACCCAGGCGTCGACACTGCCGCGCTCGAACGCGGCGCGGGCATCGGCAGGCGGCAGGAATACGGGCTGGATGTCGCTGTACTTGAGGCCGGCGTCTTCCAGGGCGCGGACCAGCAGGTAGTGGACGTTGGAGCCCTTGTTCAGCGCGACCTTCTTGCCCTTGAGCTCCTTCACCGACTGGATCGGCGAGCCCTTGGGCACCAGGATCGCCTCGCTGTGCGGCGCTGGCGGCTCATAGGCCACGTACAACAGGTCGGCACCGGCGGCCTGGGCGAATACCGGCGGCGTCTCGCCGGTCACGCCGAAGTCGATGGAGCCGACGTTCAGGCCTTCAAGCAGCTGCGGGCCGCCGGGGAACTCCGTCCATTGCACCTGCACGCCCTGCTCCGCCAGGCGCTTTTCCAGCGAGCCCTTGGCCTTGAGCAGCACCAGGGTGCCGTACTTCTGGTAACCGATACGCAGGCTCTCGGCCTGGGCTTGAGTAATGGCGCCGAAGGACACAGCCGCAGCAAACAGAGCGACCAGACCACGACGCAAAATGACAGTGCGCATAGCGCTCTCCTTTTGCTTTGGGGTTCAGGCTGCACCTGCTTGCCCGTTGGCGGGCGAGTAAGGTGGGGGTTACTTCAGGTTGGGCCTCAGATGCTCCAGCGAGCACTGAGCAGACGTTCATTCAACACTCCTGGGGCGACCGGCTTCGGCCGGCGTGCCAGGGCACCGTGGAACAGCTCCAGCGATTCGTTCAGGCGTTGCTCCAGGGCCGGCGCCAGCTGGGCGGCAGCGCTGCCTTCGCCGTAGGCGATCTGGCTGTCGTCGGCGAAGATGCCCTGGAGGATTTCCTGGGCCTTGAGCGCCGACAGCACCGGCTTGAGCGCGTAGTCCACCGCCAGCATGTGGGCGATGCTGCCACCGGTGGCGACAGGCAATACCACCTTGTGGCTCAGGGCGCGTTCGGGCAGGAGGTCGAGCAGGGTTTTCAGGGCACCGGCGAAGGACGCCTTGTATACCGGCGTTGCCACGATCAAGCCGTCGGCCAGTTCCACCAGTTGCAGGAAGTGCTGGATTTTCGGGCTGTCGAAACGTGCGTGCAGCAGGTCTTCGGCGGGAAAGTCGCGGACCTGGAAGGTCACCACCTCCACGCCCTGGCCTTGCAGCCACTGGCGGCTGCGCTCGAGCAACACGCCGGAGCGTGAACGTAGACTGGGACTGCCACCGAGAGAAACAACCAGCATTGGAGCGCTTCCTTGATCTTGATCCAGAGGGCCGCGAGGTGGATTTCTCGCTGGAATGGAGAGACCTTAACAGCTCGATACATATACCCATAAATCATATTTTTTCATTTGTTTATTCCAAAACTTAACACAACCCGTTGTGGGAGCCGGCGATGAGGCCGGTGTGATCCCCATCGCAGGCTCCGCCAGCTCCCACGGTCGGTAGGCGATTGCCGGGTATCTGTGGGAGCTGCCGCCAGGCTGCGATCGGCCGTGAAACG
>NZ_JALRNG020000047.1:0-39369 GCF_030272875.2 Pseudomonas sp. BJa5 | reverse complement strand
GATGCAGGAGCAAGCGGTTTTGCCTACTTTTCCCAAGAGAAAAGTAGGCCGCCGTAAGGGCGGAAGGGGCCGGCAGCGTCGCTGCATCGAATGGATAAGCTCACAGCCCCAGCGACCGAACCCAAACCAGCCCAGCCCAAGAACCATAGTCCCCCGGGGTTCCATGAAGCCCCCCCCAAAAAAAAGGCGCCTGGTGAAGACCACCAGGCGCCTTTTTCGCTACCGCCGATCGATCAGTCGCGGTACAGGATCGCCGAACCCCACGACAGGCCGACACCGAAGCCACTGATGGCCACGCGCTTCCAGCTACCGTCGAGCATGTGCTTCTCCAGCAGCAGCGGCACGCTGGACGACACGGTATTGCCGGTCTCGAGCATGTCCTTGACGAACTTGTCCTTGACCTGTTTTTCCGGATCTTCTTCGAAGCGACGGGCCACGGCATCGACGATTGCCGCACTGCCCTGGTGGATGCAGAACGCATCGATATCCGCTGCGGTCAGCTCGCAGGCTTCGAGCAGCTCGTGCAGGTGCGCCGGCACCTTGAGCAGGGCGAAGTTGAACACCTGGCGGCCATTCATGAAGAAGTTGCCGTCAGTGACCTTCAGGTGCGCAGCGCCCGAGCCGTCGGTACCGAAACGCGCCTGACCCAGCTGCCAGGCGGCGTTCTCGCCCATCCAGGTAGCGGTGGCGGCATCGCCGAACAGCATGGTGGTGTTGCGGTCTTCCGGATCGACGATCTTCGAGTACGGGTCGGCGGTGATCAGCAGGCCGTTCTTCAGCCCCGCCGCTTCCATGAAACCCTTGATCGCGTACAGGCCATAGACATAGCCCGAGCAACCCAGCGACACGTCGAAGGCGGCCACGCGGGTGGTCAGGCCGAGTTTGTCCTGGACGATGGCGGCCGTGTGCGGCAGGCCTTCTTCATCGCCGTTCTGGGTGACCACGATCAGCGCATCGATCGATTGCGGATCGAGGTCCGGATTGTTGGCGAACAATGCCTTGGCGGCCTCGACGCACAGGTCGGAGGTTTCTTGCTCGTCTGCCTTGCGCGGCAGAAAGGTCGAGCCGATCTTGCCGAAGATGAATTCTTCATCCTTGCCGAATTTCGCGCCCTGGACATAGTTGTCCAGGCCAGCGGTGGGCACGTAACTCGCGATACTTTTTATGCCAATCATTCTGGCTTCCCAATCAAAACAGCCAAAGACCGCCGCTCGCAGAACTGAGGGCGCCAAAAAACGGGGCAGCACCACCTTGGAGTGGCGCATGGCAGTGTTGTTGCCTGAGCCTGCAAATAAATAACCGGCAACAAATTCTTGCAAACGCCACCGATAGAATACAGGGAAGATGCCCGATTTGACTCATTGGTCACACCGATTTGCCGGAAAGTAGGGGTAAGCAGCCTCTTACCGGGTATAAAAAAACCCCGGCAGGCAGGTTGCCGACCGGGGTTTTACGCGGTTTGCATCAGAGCTTGTTGAAGAGGCTCAGTTGCGACAAACGGGAAAATGCCATCTGCGAAGCCTCCAGCATGGCCTGCTGCAGGGTCAGGGTGATCGCCGCGGTAGACATGTCGGTGTTGCCGATCGCGCTCTGGGTGCTCTTGTTGGCCAGCGCCAGGCTGCTGTTCTCCAGGGTCTGGATATCCAGGGAGTTGCCCCGGGCGCCGATCGAGCCGCGCGTGATATCAATGCGCTCACGGGCACTGCCGAGGTTGGCAATGGCCGAACCCACGGCCTGCTTGAGGGCAAAGCCGGATTTCTCGTCGGTTACCGGGGTGTCCAGCGCCGCGCGCAGTTGCCCCAGGGTTTCCAGTACGTTCTGGGTCTTGTGGGTATTGGCGCTGACCGCGAACTGATCCCCCGCCGCCGGCGTGTTGCCGTCGAGCTGGTAGGTCACCCCGGCCACCGTCAGCGAACTGCCGGCCACGGTGCCGCTGGCCAGCGGCTTGCTGTCAGCCGTGAGGGGCTGGGCATACATTTCGTAGTCGGTGGCACTGGTGAACTTGATCACCGCACCGTCGCTGGGGAAACCGCTGCGGTAGGCATCGGCATCGGTGATGGTGCTGCCGGTGATCTGCGTCGGCGACGGGTTGCCGGCGCTACGGGTGCTGGTCAGGGTGTCGGGACGCCCTTCCAGCTTGAACACATGCCCGGCCACGGCGGCGTCCGGGTCATCACCTTCCTTGAGGTTCACACCGACTTCAAATTCGACACCGCGCAGGGCGATACGGTTGCCACCCTCGGCCTTGGAGTCGAACACACCATTGGTGGGCGTCTCGCTGGTGATGTCGTTGCCGTTGGCGTCGGTGATGCTATAGGTGGTGGCACTGGTAAAGGTCAGGGTGTAAGGCTGGCCCTTGGCAAACCCACCGTTGTTGTAGGTGTTGACCGAGCTCAACAAGCCCTGGGACAGATTGACCCGGCCATCATCCGTTGCCGGCGCCTGCAGGCTGCTCTGGGTGCGGGACTTGTTGATGGCCTGGTCGAAGATGCTGAAGCCGGTGTCGTTGGTGGCCAGGTGCAAGGTGTCGGAGACCTGCAGGCTGAGCTGGGTCTGGTCACCATGGTAGCTGTAGGTGCCGTCGCTGTTGCGCACGTAAGGTGGCGACGAGGTCTTGGAGCCACCGAACATGTAGTTGCCGTTGGCATCGCGCGAATTGAGCAGGCCGAAGATGTTGGCCTCGATTTCCTTCAGCTCGCTGCTGATGGAGGTGCGGTCGGCATCGCTCAGGCTGCCGCCACCGGCACGGATGGCCAGCTCGCTGGCGCGCTGCATCGCCTCGTTGATGGTCGAGAGCACGCTCTCTTCCTGCAACAGGGCGTTGTTCACCGTGGTGATGTTGGCGTTGTACTGGCCCAGCAAGGCGCTCTGCTGTTGCAGCAGCAACAGCCGCGCGGCGCCGACCGGATCATCCGCCGCCGTCTGGATACGCACGCCCGACGACACTTGCGCCTGGGTCTTGGCCGCGTCGGAGAAGTTCTTCGAGTAGCTGGTGGCGCTGGTCTCATAGAACTGAGCAGTGGAAATACGCACGATCGGCTACTCCTTACAGGGCGTTGATCAAGGTGCTGAAGGTTTCTTGCGCGGTCTTGATGATCTGCGACGACGCGGTGTAGTAGTGCTGGAACTTGACCAGGCCGGCGGCTTCGTCATCCAGGTTGACCCCGGACACCGCACCACGGCTGGCCTTGGCCGAATCGAGCACGGCGCCGCTGGCCTTGGTGTCGATCTGCGCCTGGCTGGCCTTGGCCCCTACCCGCTCGACCAGCGAGGCATAGGCCGAGGTGAAGCTGATGCCGCCACCGGAGCCGGTGCCGACCGTGGATTGGGTCTGCAGGCGCAGCAGGTCCTGGGCATTGCGGTTGTCGGACTTGCCGTCGACGTTGAAGCTCAGGGTGAAGCTGTCGTCGCCGGCCGGGCTGCCGCCGATGGTGGTTTCGACTTCGAAGGTACGCGGGTTGCCGCTGCCATCGAGGATCGGCGCACCGGCCGCATCACGCATCGGCACGCCGATGGACAGTTTGTTGTCCTGGCCCGGCACGATGCTGCCGCTACCGATCTTGGTGCCCTTGGCGTCGAACAAGTCATAGCCCTGGGTGCCGCCGCTGGCGTCACTGAACACCACCCGCACCGGCATCGACTGCTTGATCGAGTCCTGCATCAGCGCAAGGTCGGCGCCACTGTAGATGTCCAGGCGATCGCCCAGGGTCGGCTG
Organism: Pseudomonas sp. BJa5; assembly: GCF_030272875.2. NCBI lineage: Bacteria > Pseudomonadati > Pseudomonadota > Gammaproteobacteria > Pseudomonadales > Pseudomonadaceae > Pseudomonas > Pseudomonas sp. BJa5. The sequence continues at coordinate 35,654 of NZ_JALRNG020000047.1, read as the reverse complement.
GGTGATGGTGCCGGTACCGCCGTTGCTGCTACCGGCAGTGGCGCTGATCGGGCCGGCGAAGGCCAGCTTGTTGGCATCGGTCATGACCGTGTTGATGCTGCCCGCTGCAGCGCGGGTAGGGATGACCTTGAACGAGTCACCCGCCGCCAGGGCGCCGCCCTTGAGTGACAGGCTGAAACCGTCGATCACCGGCGCCGGGTCGTCGTCCAGGTTGAAGGTACCCATGTCGGTGCCGTCGGAGCGGCGCACGGTGTACTGCTTGTCGCTGGTGAACTTGACCTCGTAGTCGTGGGTGGTCAGCGCACCGCTGTTGGCGATGGTGACGTCGAGGTTGCCCGAGCCTGCACTGTTGCCGGAGGCCGCCAGGCTGCGCTGGCTGATGGCGGTGGCGCTGTTGATGCTGGAGAACAGGTTGCTGCCGAACTGGCCGTTGGCATCGAGGCCTTGGCCCAGCTGGCTGTTGATGCTGTCGGCGACCACCAGGGCCACGCGCCCCAGCTCGTTGATCGACGGGTTGAGTACATCGTTGCGATAACGCAGCAAGCCACCGATCTGACCACCGCTGACCACCGAGGTGACATCGGAGCTGAAGGTCTGGTAGTTGATGGTCAGGCTGTACTGGCTCTTGTCGCTGGCACTGGGGCCGACCGAGAGGGTGTTGGCGGTGTTGCCGGTCACCAGCGACTGGCCGGTGCCCAGGTACACATCGATACTGCCGCCGCGCTCCTGCACGGTGACACCGACCAGCTCGTTGAGCGAGCGCACTGCTTCGTTGCGCGCATCGATCAGGTTGTTGGGGGTGTTGCCGGTGGACGACAACTGCACGATCTGCTTGTTGTATTCGGCAATGCTGGAGGTCAGTTTGTTGACCTGGCCGCTCAGGGTATCGAGCTGCGAATTGATGCTGTCGTTCTGTTGGCTCATCTGCGAGGAGATGGCGTTGAAGCGGTTGCTCAGGGTCTGTGCCTGGGTCAGCAGCAACTGCCGCGAAGCGACGTCGCCCGGGGTGGCCGAGGCGGTCTGCAAGGCGGAGAAGAACGAGGTGAGCACCGAGCTGATACCGGTATTGCTGTCGGCCAAAAGCTTGTCGACGCTGGTGATCTGGTCCTGGAACGCCAGGGCATCGGTGTTCAGCGACGTGGCGGTGCGCAGCTGGTTGTCCAGGTAGCCGTTATAGATACGGCGCACATCCGACAGGGTGGTGCCGGTGCCGATGAAGCCGACGCCGATGTTCTGCATGCCGCCGGCGGCGACCTGCACGGTCTGCTGGCGCGAGTAACCCGAGGTCGCGGCATTGGCGATGTTGTTCGAGGTCACCGCGAGCGCAGCCTGGCTGGCATTCAGGCCGCTCAGCCCGATCGAGATCAGATTCGACATGCTTCAATCCTTATAGATTTGTGGTACCGCCAGCCAAGGCGTACTGCGGGGTGGGTTGCAACTGCCGGGCGATGCTGATGATCTTGCTCGCGTACGAAGGATCGGTGGCGTAGCCGGCCTTTTGCAGCTCTCTGGCAAACTGTTCCGGTGTATCGGCCGCACTCAGCGCATCTTTATAGCGGGCGTTGCTCTGCAACAGCGTGACCAGGTCGTGGAAGCTGTCCTGGTAGGAGTCGTAGGAACGGAACGCCGCCGTCTCCTTGACGAATTGGCCGTCGCGGAACTCGCTGGTGATCGCCCGCGCCTGGCCACCCTGCCAGTTGCCGGTGGCCTTGATGCCGAACAGGTTGTGGCTGCTGCTGCCATCGGCCTGGCGCATGACCGATTTGCCCCAACCGGTTTCCAGGGCCGCCTGGGCCACCAGGTAGCGCGGGTCGATACCGATGCGCCTGGCGGCCTGCTCGGCCATTGGCAGCATGGTGGCGACGAATTCGTCGGAAGAACTGAAGGCGCGCTTGGCCGGCGCCAGCGGCGGCTGGGCCACGGCGCGGCCATGGATGCGCAACTCGCTGGGTGCCGCAAAGGCTTGCGCCGGCTGCCAGTCACCCTTGACCACGGCATCACCGACCAGGGTCGAACGCCCGGGGATCGGCGCGGTGTTGGTGGTGGCCGGCGTACCCGCAGCCGACGGCACCAGGCCCGCCAGCAAGCGATCGGTGAGCTTGCCGGGCAAGGCCAGGCGACGGGAATTGAGCGCCGCCACATCATTGCGCACGCTGCCGGTAGCCTGCGGCTGATCGGCCACGCCGACCGCCGTCGCTCCCAGCGCACGGGGCTGGACATCGAAGCGCGGGAACGGGCTGTTGTTCACCGCTGCCGCCTTCTGCTTGGACAGCTGGCGCATCAGCACATCCTGCAGGCCGATACCGCCGCCCTCGCGGGACATGCTCACCGCCAGTTGCTGGTCGTACATCTGCTGGTACTGCTTGGTGGTCTCGGTGTTGAGCGGGTTGTCCTTGGCCAGCACATCGCTGGCCGAACGCATCGACTTGAGCATCTCGTTGAGAAACAGCGACTCGAACTCCTGGGCCACCTTGCGCAGGTTGGCGTCGCTGTCGCGGTCGCCGACCTTGAGCGAGCTCAGGCGATTGAGGTCGGTGTAGGCGCCACTGTCGGCGGCGCTGAATGCGCTTTTCGGCATGTCCATGGCCAATTTCCTCAGATCACGATCAGGTCAGCCTGCAAGGCGCCGGCCTGTTTCAGGGCTTCGAGGATCGCCATCAGGTCACTGGGGGCTGCGCCCACCTGGTTAACCGCGCGCACGATCTCGTCCAGGGTGGTGCCCGGACCGAACTTGAACATCGGCTTGGCTTCCTGCTCGGCATTGACCCGCGAGCGCGGCACCACGGCGGTCTGGCCATTGGAGAACGGCCCCGGCTGGCTGACGATCGGGTCTTCGGTAATGGTCACGGTCAGGCTGCCGTGGGTCACCGCCGCCGGCGACACCTTGACGTTCTGGCCAATGACGATGGTACCGGTACGCGAGTTGATGATGACCTTGGCCACCGCCTGGCCCGGATCGATCTCCAGGTTCTCGAGGATCGACAGGTAGTCGACCCGCTGGCTCGGATCGAGCGGCGCGGTCACCCGCACCGAACCGCCGTCCACCGCCTGGGCCACGCCCGGGCCGAGCAGTTCGTTGACCTTGTCGACGATGCGCTTGGCGGTGGTGAAGTCCGGACGATTGAGGTTCAGGGTCAGGCTGTTGCCCTGGTTGAAACCACTGGGCACGGCGCGCTCCACCGAAGCACCACCGGGGATGCGCCCGGCCGACGGCACGTTGACGGTGATCTTGGAGCCATCGCGGCCTTCGGCGTCGAAGCCACCGACCACCAGGTTGCCCTGGGCGACGGCGTAGACGTTGCCGTCGATGCCCTTGAGCGGGGTCATCAACAGGCTGCCGCCACGCAGGCTCTTGGAGTTACCGATCGACGACACGGTGATGTCCACCACCTGGCCAGGCTTGGCGAACGCCGGCAGGTCGGCATGCACCGACACCGCGGCGACGTTCTTGAGCTGCACGTTGCCGGTACCGGCCGGCACCTTGATGCCGAACTGCGAGAGCATGTTGTTGAAGGTCTGCAGGGTGAACGGCGTCTGGGTGGTCTGGTCACCCGTGCCATTGAGACCCACCACCAGGCCGTAGCCGATCAGCTGGTTGCTACGCACGCCGGAAATGCTGGCGATGTCCTTCAGACGCTCGGCCTGGACGGCGAACGCGGCAGACATCAGCAACGCGGCGGCGATCAGCTGCTTGAAGTTGAACATGGTCATCCGAACCTAGAAAGGCCAAAGCGGGCTGAGGAAGAAACGGTCGAACCAGCCCGGCTGGCTGGCGTCGGCAAAGGAGCCGGTGCCCGAATAGGTGATGCGCGCATCGGCCACCCGGGTCGAAGGCACGGTGTTGTCGGTGGCGATGTCGTCGGCGCGGATCATGCCGGCGATGCGCACCAGTTCATCACCGGTGTTGAGGGTCAGCCACTTCTCGCCGCGCACGGCGATGATGCCGTTGGGCAGCACATCGGCCACGGTCACGGTGATCGAGCCGGTCAGGCTGTTGCCCTGCCCGGCCTTGCTGTCACCCTTGGTGGCGCGGTCGCCGCTGTAGCCGGCGCTCAGGCTCAGGTCGCCGTCGCTGAACGGGTTGTTGGTGGTCATGGACGAACCGAACAACGAGGTCAGGCCGATGTCGGCCTTGCTGTTCTTGGCGATCTGCGAATTGGCGTTCTTGCTCGCCTGGGTGCGCTCGTTGAGGGTGATGGTGATGATGTCACCGACCCGGAACGCCTTGCGGTCGCTGTACAGGTTCTGCTCGAAACCGGCCTGGTAGATCGAGCCGTTGTTGGCCGCCGCCGGCAGGGGCGTGCGCGGCAATACCGGCGCGTAGTAGGGATCGTTGGGCTTTGGCGTCGGCGCAACGCAGCCGGCCAGCACGGTGACCCCACTCAGGGCTAGTACGGATAACAGACGACTCATGACTCTGACCTCACGGTGGAACAGGCGCCGGGCAAGCGACCTCAATGACTTCACTTACAGGTTCTGGGTAACGAACGAGAGCATCTGGTCGGCCGTGGAAATGACCTTGGAATTCATCTCGTAGGCACGCTGGGTGGTGATCATGTTGACCAGCTCTTCCACGGTGCTGACGTTGGAGTTTTCCAGGGTCTGCTGCTGGACCATGCCGAAGCCGTTCAGGCCCGGGGTGCCGACTTGCGGCGCGCCGCTGGCGGCAGTCTCCAGGAACAGGTTGCCACCCACGGCCTGCAGGCCCGCCGGGTTGATGAAGTCGGCGGTCTGGATGTTGCCGATCACCTGTGCCGCCGGGTTGCCGGCGGTGGTGATGGACACGGTGCCGTCACGGCCGACGGTGAAGGTCTGCGCCTCGGGCGGAACCACGACTGCCGGCTCCAGGGCAAAGCCGCTGGCGGTGACGATCTGGCCGTCGGAGTTCAGGTGGAAGGTACCGTCACGGGTGTACGAAACGGTGCCATCGGGCTGCAGGATCTGGAAGAAGCCACGGCCATCGATCGCCATGTCCAGGGGGTTCTCGGTGGTCTGCAGGCTGCCGGCGGTGAAGTTCTTCTGGGTGCCGACGATGCGCACACCGGTACCCAGTTGCAGGCCCGAAGGCAACTCGCTGTCCTGGGTGGAGTTGGCGCCCGGCTGGCGGCGGGTCTGGTAGAGCAGGTCCTGGAACTCGGCGCGATCACGCTTGAAGCCGGTGGTCGAGACGTTGGCCAGGTTGTTGGAAATGGTGGTCAGGTTCATGTCCTGGGCGGACAGACCGGTTTTACTGACCCAAAGAGCCGGAAGCATGCAGTTCTCCTTGCGCGCCTGTTTTACGGCGCTACCTGAAAGTGATTAGCCGATTTGCAAAACCCGAGCCATGGCTTCATCGCCTTCCTTGGCCGTGGTCATCATTTTGATGTGCAGTTCGAATTGACGGGACAGCGCCAGCACCGAGGTCATTTCCTCGACCGCGTTGACGTTGCTGGTTTCAAGGAAACCCGACACCAGACGGACGTTGCCGTCGGCCGCGAGCGGCTGGCCGTTTTCGGGATGGATCAAGCCGTCCAGGCCCTTGGTCATGGTCTTGAGGTCGGGGTTGACCATCTTGATCCGGTCGACCTGGGCCATCACCTGCGGCCCCTCGCCCATGGCGCGGATGGTGATGGTGCCGTCTTCACCGACCTCGATCTTCTGCTCCGGCGGCACCGCGATCGGCCCGCCATTGCCCATCACCGGCATACCGTTTCCGGCCCGCAGCACACCCAGGGCGTCGATGTTCATGCTGGCTGTGCGCACATAGGCTTCGCTGCCGTCGGGCGCTTGCACGGCGATGAAACCGTCACCGCCGATGGCCACGTCCAGGTCGCGGCCGGTTTCCAGCATCGAGCCCGGGGTGAAGTCCGTCGCCGGCCGCTCGGTCATGGCATAGGCACGCGCCGGAAAGCTGTCACCGAACACCGGCATCGAGCGCGCCTGCTCCAGGTCACGCTGGAAACCGGTGGTGGAAATGTTCGCCAGGTTGTTGGCATGCGCCTTCTGCGCCAGTGCGTTCTGGCTGGCCCCGGTCATGGCCACGTAAAGCATCTTGTCCACAGGATCTCCTCTGCACGGCCCCTCGCCGCGCTGCCACCTTGGCCTGCTTGTAGCAATTATCGAACCACAATGAACAAAGCCCCGTATTCCGGGGCTTTGCGGGCAAACATCGAAGGCCAACCGTCAGTTTGTCGGCGAACTCTTGCCGCCCGCGGCAAGGCGACCTTCAGTAGCGGCGGCAACCGGCATTGTCATAGGGCCCGGAATGCCGCACCCAGCCCTCGCCCGGATCGACCTGGGCACACAGGTAGCGCCCGGTGACCTTGCTCTGCCACTGGTACCAGGGCGCCGGCGCCGCCTGGGCGACAGACCACAGCACCAGCGCTGTAATCACTGCCAATCGCTTCATCCGCCCTCCTCGTCTATCGCTCAGCCGATAAAAAAAGCCCCTGCAAGCAGGGGCTCGGTACACCATCGAGCATCAGGTCATCTGGATGATGGTCTGCATGATGGTGCTTTCGGTGGAGATGGTCTTGGCGTTCGCCTGGTAGTTGCTCTGCGCCTTGATCAGGTTGACCAGCTCACCGGTCAGGTCGACGTTGGAGTCTTCCAGGGAGCCGCCATAGATCTTGCCGAGGGTGCCGGTGTCCGGCTCGCCGACCACCGGCACGCCGGAGGCGTAGGTTTCCTGCCAGCTGGTGCCACCCACTGGCTGCAAGCCCTGGACGTTGGCGAAGTTGGCGATGGCCACCTGGCCGATCACCTTGTCCTGGCCGTTGGTGAAGTTGGCGAACAGGTTGCCGCTCTGGTCGACCGTCAGGCCGCTGAGCTCGCCGGTGGCGTAGCCGTCCTGGTTCTTGGCGGTGGTGGCGGAGGCGGCGTTGTACTGGGTGGTCGCCAGCATGTCGAGGGCGACGCCACCGGCACGGGCGACGGCGCCATTGGAGACCCAGTTGCCCGCCGCGTTTTTCTCGGCCGGCACCCAGTTGTCGATCTGGAACGACTTGTCGGCACCGATGGTCAGCCCGCCCGCCACCGGCCCTGCAGTCATCGCGGCAGTGTCGAGGGTGCCGTCGGACTTGAACGGCAGTTTGTTGACCATCGGGGTGGTCAGGGTCGGGTCCGCCGGGTTGCGGCCGTCGATGGTGCTGTACATGGTCCAGGAGTTGGTGCCGGCATCCTTGACGAAGTACTGGTTCAGCTGGTGGGCGTTGCCCTGGCTGTCGTACACATCGGTGTTGAAGGTGTAGTTGTAGGTGGCAACGTTCGACGGATCGAACGGAGTAACCTTGGGCTCGGCGGCGCTGGAGTTGAGGTTGACCGTCTCGGAGATGCGCGAGGTCGGACGCGGCTCCAGGTTGGAGGTGTCGATCTTGAGATCGGTCATCACGCCCTTGACCAGCTTGCCATCGGCATCCACGCCATAACCTTGCAGGTTGGAGCCCTGGGCGTTGACGATGTAGCCGGCCTTGTCGCTGTAGAAGGCACCGGCACGGGTGTAGATCTTCGAACCGTTGTCATTCATGGCGAAGAAGCCGTTGCCGTCGATGGCCAGGTCCAGGCTCTGGCCGGTACCGGTGAAATTGCCCTGGGTGAACATCTGCGACACGGCGGCGGTGGTCACACCACTGCCCACTGCGGTCTTGCCGCTGGTGCCACGGATCGACGACGCATACTGATCGGCGAACTCGGCACGGGAGGTTTTGAAGCCGGTGGTGGCAACGTTGGCGATGTTGTTGCCGGTGACATTCAGGGCCTTGTTTGCTGCATACAGGCCGCTCAGGCCGATATTGAAAGACATGTGCTCACTCCTGCCGTGTTATCGGCCCTAGATTCCAATGGATTGAATTTTCGACAGCCCGATGCTGCCGAGGCCGGCCAGGTTCAGCATCATTTCCGAACCGTTGCTGCCCATGGTCACGCTGCTGACCGAGGCCGGCAGGTTGGTCGTCATGGTCGTGGCCACCCCTTCGATGGTGCCCGAGGCCTTGAAGCTGTAGGTGCCGGCAGGTGCTACCGCGCCGTCGCTGTCCTTGCCATCCCAGGTGAAGTCCACCCGGCCACCCTTCTGGCTACCCAGGTCGAGGGTGCGCACCAGCTCGCCATCACTGTCGTAGATGCCCACCGTGGTCGCGGTGCTGGACGAGGTCAGGTTGACCGAGCCGCGCATTTCCTTGCTGGTATCGACGACCGCTTTGTCGGTCTGCACCACCACATTGCGCCCGACCAGCGAAGAGGCCTGCAGGGCAACGGACGAGAGAAACGCCCCGCCAATGTTGGCCACCGAGTCATTGAGCGTCTGGATGCCTTCCAGGCTGCTGAACTGCGCCAGCTGCGCCACGAACTCGCCGTTCTCCTGCGGGTCGAGCGGATTCTGGTTTTTCATCTGGGTGACCAGCAATTGCAGGAACGCATCCTTGCCCAGGGCGCTGCCTGCGGTGCCGGTCTTACTGTTGCCGCTGGTTTCCGGCTTCTGCAGCGATTGCAGTACCGAGCTGGAAACGGAATCTGTCGTACTCATTCCAATGCCCCTATCACTGACCCAGGGTCAGCACTTTCTGCATCATGGTCTTGGCCGTGTTCATCAGCTCGGCGTTGGTCTGGAACGAGCGGCTGGCCGAGATCATGTCGGCCATTTCCTCGACCACATTGACGTTCGGGTAATAGACGTAGCCGTCCTTGTTCGCCGCCGGATGATCGGGCTCGTAGCGCGCTTCCAGGTTGCTCTGGTCCTCGACCACGCCGAGCACCTGCACGCCCTGGCCGGCATTGTCCTGGTCCTGGAACAGCGACTGGCTGACGCCGGTCTGGGCCTGCTGGAAGGTGGTGGCGAACACCGGGTGGCGGGCACGGTAGGTCTGGTCGATGCTCGACGACACGGTCTCGGCGTTGGCGATGTTCGAAGCGACGGTATTCAGGCGCGTGGTCTGCGCGCTCATGCCGCTACCGGCAATGTTGAAGACACTGGCGAGGGACATGACTTACTCTCCGCGCAGGGCCGAAACCAGCCCTTTGAATTTACTGTTGAGCAGCGTGAAGCTGGCCTGGAAGCCCACGGCGTTTTCCGCGTAGCTGGATTGTTCGAGCTGGGCATCGACGGTGTTCTGGTCGATCGAAGGCTGCATCGGCGTGCGGTACTGCAGGGTGTCGTCAGCCATGGTCAGGCCTTCGGCCTCGATGTGCCGGGTGTTGGTCCGGTCCAGGGCGAAGCGACCGCTCTTGGCCTTTTCGCTCTCGGCAGCCAGCACCGAGGAGAAGTCCATGTCCCGCGCCTTGTAGTTGGGCGTGTCGGCGTTGGCGATGTTGTTGGCCAGCACTTCGGCACGCTGGGCGCGAAAGCCCAGTGCCTTTTCGTGAATGCCGAGCGCTTTGTCGAAGCTGATGCTCATGTCGGGGAAACCTTCGAAGGTTGACCGGATAATTCGTAGGCAGTGACATAGCAAGAGCCATGCCAAAAAACAAAGCCCCGTATTTACGGGGCTTTGACGACATTTCATCAGTGGCAATGCCAGAAAAGCGGCAAGGGTATTCCGCCTGGCGCCGGCAAAGCGGCAATTTGGCGGCGCCCAAAACGTAGGAGCGGGCTTGCAGGGTAGCTGTGGGAGCTGCCGCCAGGCTGCGATCGGCCGCGTAGCGGTCGTAGAATCCGACGACTCGGTTCATCAGGCCAGCCGAGGCAGCTGGATTGCGACTGCTGTGCAGTCGATCGCAGGCTTCGCCAGCTCCCACAGGTTCAACTGCTCACCCTCTGTAGCCGCTGCCGCCAGGCTGCGATCGGCCGCGTAGCGGTCGTAGAATCCGACGACCCGGTGCATCAGGCCAACCGAGGCAGCTGGATTGCGACTGCTGTGCAGTCGATCGCAGGCTTCGCCAGCTCCCACAGGTTCAACTGCTCACCCTCTGTAGCCGCAGCCTCGTTCCTCGGCAGCGGCTACACCAAATTTGGCGGCGCCCAGGGCCGCTCCTGCACAGTCGTCATACGATTGCATGGGTACCTGTGGGAGCTGCCGCCAGGCTGCGATCGGCCGCGTAGCGGTCGTAGAATCCGATGACCCGGTGCATCAAGCCTGCCGAGGCGCCCGGATTGCGACTGCTGCGCTGTCGATCGCAGGCTTCGCCAGCTCCCACAAGACAGCCGCTCCAACGCGCAGTGCGTTTTACTTGGCTTGGTAGATGATGCCCGGGCTGCACTGAACCATCTGGTAGTGGTCAGGCAGACCATTGAGCGCCTCGGAAGCGCCCAGGAACAGATAGCCACCCGGCTTCAAGGTGCTGTGGATGCGCATCAGGATGTCCTTCTTGACCTGGGCCGAGAAGTAGATCAGCACGTTGCGGCAGAACACGATGTCGAACTTGCCCAGACTGGCGTAGCTGTCGAGCAGGTTGAAGGAGCGAAACTCCACGCGACTGCGGATCGGCGCCTTGACCGCCCAGCGCCCCGGCGCCTTGACATCGAAATAACGCTGCAGGCGCTCCTGGGACAGGCCGCGGGCAATGGCCAGGCTGTCGTACTCGCCGGTGCGGCAATTGTTGAGCATCGACCCGGACAAGTCGGTGGCAACGATCTGCGCGCCCATCTTCAACTGACCGATATTGCTGCGCTCGAACTCGTCGATGGCCATGGAGATCGAGTACGGTTCCTGCCCCGAGGAACAGGCGGCCGACCAGATGCGCAAACGCTGCCCCGGGTTGGCCTTGATCTGCTCGGGCAACACCTTGTTCTTGAGCACCTCGAACGGATAGGTGTCGCGAAACCACAGGGTCTCGTTGGTGGTCATGGCATCCACCACCTGCTCGCGCAGACCGCTGCGTGGCTGGCCCTGGATACGCTGCACCAGCTCGCTCAGGGACTTGATGCCCTGTTGCTCCATCAGCTTGTTGAGACGGCTGGAGACCAGGTACTGCTTATTTTCGCCCAGCAGGATGCCACAGGCTTTTTCCAGGAAGACCCGGAACTGTTCGAAATCCAAATTACCCGTAGACAATGATGCCGCCTCTTAAATCGTGTGAACCACCAGGGGCCATGCCCCTGGCCGTTAATGCGTGGCCTTGATGCGGTCGACGACGCGCTGGGCGAGGTCGTCCGGCTTGAACTTGGCGAGGAAGTCATCCGCCCCGACCTTCTTGACCATCGCCTGGTTGAACACCCCGGACAGCGAAGTATGCAGGATGATGTGCAGGTTTTGCATGCGCGGGTCGCTGCGGATCTCGGCGGTCAGGGTGTAGCCGTCCATCTCCGGCATCTCGATGTCGGAGATCATCATCAGGAACTCCTCCTCCGGCCGCTTGCCCTCATCCACCAGCTTGCGCAGGTAGTCGAGCGCCTGGCGACCATCGTTGAGCGCCACCACCTCGACCCCGACGGTCTGCAGGCAACGGCTGACCTGCTTGCGTGCCACCGACGAGTCGTCGACCGTCAATACCCGCAGCAGCACCGCCTTGTCCTGCACCTCGGCATCGACCACACCTTCGGAGATCGACTCGGAGGTCGGCGCCACTTCGGCGAGGATCTTCTCCACGTCGATGATTTCGACCATCTTGCCGTCGACCCGGGTCACCGCGGTCAGGTAGTGATCGCGCCCGGTGCCCTTGGGTGGCGGATGGATCTCCTCCCAGTTCATGTTGACGATGCGTTCCACCGAGTGCACCAGGAAGCCCTGGGTCTTGGTGTTGTACTCCGTGATGATCACGAAGCTGTTGCGGGTCTCTTCACGCAGACCGGGCATGCCGGTCGCCATCGCCAGATCCAGGATCGGGATGGTTGCCCCCCGAATATTCGCGACACCGCGCACCACCGGGTTGGACTTGGGCATCACGGTCAGTGACGGGCACTGCAGCACTTCCCGCACCTTGAACACGTTAATCCCGTACAACTGATCGCCATTGAGGCGAAACAGCAACAGCTCCAGGCGGTTCTGCCCCACCAGTTGCGTGCGCTGGTTCACCGAATCCATTACACCGGCCATGCCAGACTCCTTCACCAAACGCTTCGAGCTGCGTACCCAGTCGGCACGCGCTTTGCTTTTTTAACCGCATGAACATGAAAACGACATTTTTCCGACGCCTGACCCGCTGCCTTTTTGCGCTGGGCTTGCTGGTTCCTGGCGTTCGGACCCTGGCCGACGCGTTCACCTTGCCTGAACAGCTTATCGGTGTCACCCAGGGGTTTCTTGAATTCACCGTTGAAGATTATCTGGCCAGCAGCCAGACCGAAGGGCGCTACGAAATCCAGGTCAACACCCTCGATCCGCGCTTGCGCATGCCTCTGTGCGACCGGCAATTGGACGCCAGCCTGGAAAGCCCGGCACAGCCCTTGGGCCGCGTCACCGTGCGGGTTCGCTGCGAAGGTGCCGCCCCCTGGACAGTGTTCGTGCCAGCCCAGGTTCGGCTGTTTCGCAATGTGGTGACCGTGGCCCGCCCGCTCAAGCGCGAGAGCATTGTCGGCGAGCAGGATGTGATCCTGCGCGAACGTGACGTCGGCACACTGAACCAGGGCTTTCTGTCCAGCCTGGACCAGGCCATCGGCTTGAAGGTAATCCGACCGACGGTCATGGACCAGGTGCTGACACCCCAGCACCTGGAACAGGCCGAAGTCATCCGCAAGGGTGATCAGGTGGTCATCACCGCCCGCAGCGGCAGCCTCAGTGTGCGCATGCCGGGCGAGGCCCTGAGCAAGGGCGGCCAGAGCGAACAGATCAGGGTGCGCAACCTCAACTCAAAACGTGTGGTCAAGGCCAGGGTCACGGGGCCGGGACAGGTGGAAGTAGCCATGTAGACAGCAGCCCCGCGAAGAACCCTGGCGGTCAGCAAGCGCTTTTCCTAAACTGTGTCCGATCGGGAGCCCAGCGCTTGAGCCTGCCGCGCAGATTGCCGTGCAATTGCGCCTAAAGTTTCTTTCGGGTTGGCCGAAAACAAGGCAAGCGTCCAAATACCCAGAGGTTTTTTGATCATGGTCATCGACTTCAGTCGTTTGAATAACTCTCCGTCGGTTGCCGGCGGCGTGCGCACTGGCAATAGCCAGGAAAGCACCGCCAGCACTGGCGCGACCAAGACCGACAGCGTCGTTCAAGGCAGCGCCAGCGGCGAAACCGTACACCTCAGCCAAGAGGCCCAGCAGTTGCAACAGGTCACTGACAAGCTGCGCGAGCAGCCGGTTGTCAACAGCGCCCGGGTGGCGGAGTTGAAACAGGCCATCGCCAACGGCAGCTACCAGGTCGACAGCAACCGCGTCGCCAGCAAGCTGCTAGATTTCGAAGCCCAGCGCTAGCCCCAGGCGCGCTGACTTCAGGACGCCGGAACCCAAGAGCCAGCCATGCACGACATGACCCTGCTGCAACTGATCGAAGACGATTTCGCACCAGCGCAACAACTGCTCGAATTGCTGCAGACCGAGTCGATTGCCCTGCACGGCCGCGACATGCCGCTGCTGGAAGACATCCTCGCGCGCAAGCAGTCGTTGGTGATTCTTCTCGATCAGCAAGGTCGGCGGCGCAGCGAACTGCTCGCCAGCCTCGGCCTGAGCCAGGACCGTGAAGGTGTCGTGCAACTGGCCAGCCACTCGCAAGCCGGCGAGCGGCTCCTGCAACAACTGGACGCCCTGGGCAAACTGCTCGCCGATTGCCAGGCGCTCAATGCCGGCAACGGCCAGCTGATCCAGATCCAGCAAGGCGCCACGGCCAACCAGCTGAGAATCCTCATGGGTGGTGAATCACCGTCGTTGTATGACAGCCGCGGCTCGACCTCCCCTCTTGCCAAGCCACGGGCGCTTAGTCAGGCTTGATTCCCTGTATCAAGGCACGGAACATACTGGCAAAATGCCGTTAATTGCGTGTGTCGTTTTTGCCTGGAGATTGACTACCCGTGTTGAATGAAGCAGAAGCTCCGCAGCCTCCGAAGGTGCTGACCACCCCTTTGGAAATTGCCGCCAACTTGCGGTCGCTGCAAGAGAGCCATGACCCGCTGATCATCACCTTCCACGAACGCAGCCAGCGCTTCCAGAGCTATGTGGTCGACGTCGACCGCGAAGGCAATCGCCTGTCGCTGGACGAGATGGTGCCCCGCGACGGCGAGCGTTTTCTCGAGAATGGCGAGCCGTTCCGTGTCGAGGGTTTCCATGACGGCGTGCGCATTGCCTGGGAATGCAACACCCCGCAGACCATCAGCGAAGCCAACGGCCACCGCTGCTACCGCGGCGCGTTGCCGACCGAGGTGGCCTATCACCAACGACGCAATGCCTTCCGCGCGGCGCTGAAGCTGTCGCAGCTGGTCGACATCAAGCTCGATGGCGACCGGCTCAAGGGCAAGGGCGAACTGCGCGGCAAGCTGCTGGACATCTCCGCCACCGGTTGCAAGCTGCGCTTTGAAGGGAATGTCGAAGAACGACTGCAGCTGGGCCAGGTGTATGAAAAGTTCGCCGCTGGCGCACCGCTGGGCCTGACCCAGGTTGAAGTGGAACTGCGCCACCTGCATTTCGAAGAGCGCTTCAACACCACCTTCGCCGGCGTGCGCTTCCACAACATCAGCGGGCAGATGCAGCGCAAGGTCGAGACCTTCGTGTACCAGTTGCAGCGTGAAGCGCGGCGGTTCGATAAAGACGACTACTGAGTCGAACCCTTTCGCCGGGCAAGCCCGCTCCCACCTTCTTCTGTGGGAGCGGGCTTGCCCCGCGAAAAGCCGTCACACCGGCGCCGGCTTCTCCCCCGCCTCACCCGCACCACCCTCTTCTTCCACCGGTACGTCTTCCGCCTCGGTATCCTCGGCGGCCACGGGCGTCTGCATCTGCTCCTGCACGACCTGCTCGTCGACCCGTGGGTCCAGCGCTGCCGACAGTGGCGAACCGGCCGCCGGCATGGCCACGTGATTGAGCGGTGCATCGTCGACCTGATGCAAACCGGTTACCGCTTTCGGACGAATCCGCCACACCAGCACCAGGGCGAAGAACACGCAGAAGGCATAGAGCATATGGGTGCCCAACACCTTCATCAGCACCCCCGCCACCAGCGGCCCGATACTGGCACCGACACCGTAGGTCACCAATAGCATGGCCGTGAGCGACACCCGCCGCTCGCTCTCGATATGGTCGTTGGAAAAAGCCACCGCCAGCGGATACAGGCAGAACTGCAGCAACGACACCGCGAACCCGGCGGCAAACAGCACCACCAGCGGCACTACCGGCATGATCGCCAGGGGCAAGGCAAAAATCGCCAGGCCGATGGCCACGCTACGGATCAGCACCGCGCGGTCATAGCGGTCCGACAACCAGCCCAGCGGCCACTGCACCAAGAGGCCGGCGAAAATGCAGGAGCCCATGAACAGACCGACCTGTTCGGTACTCAACCCCTGCTTGGCCGCGTACAAGGGTGCCAGGCCATAGAAAGAACCGACGATCAACCCCGAGCCCAGCACGGTGCTGAGCGACTGCGGCACCCGCTTGATGAAGAAGCGCGGATCCAGCGGCGCCGGACGCAACGCCGCCGGGTGAATGCGCCGGGTCAGCGCCACCGGCACCAGGCACAGGGTAAAGCACATGGCGACCAGCATCAGCAGTTCCGGCCCAAGCTCCGGATGCGCGACCAGGATCAGCTGCCCGAGCACCAGGCCCAGGTAGGAGGCGATCATATAGCCGCTGAACACGGCGCCGCGCTGCTTGGCATCGGCCTGCTCGTTGAGCCAGCTCTCGATGACCATGTACTGGCACATCATCCCCAGGCCCACGATCACTCGCAAAACCAGCCAGGCCGGCAACCAGCTCACCATCCCGTGCCCGAGCACCGCCGCACCGACGATGCCGGCACAGGCGGCATAGGCACGGATGTGCCCGACCCGGGCGATCAGCCGGTGGCCGATCTTGCCGCCCAGGGCCAGGCCGAAATAGTTGGCCGCCATCAGTGCACCGACCCAGAGGCTGTCGACATGGTCGGCAGCCAGGCGCAGGGCCAGGTAGGTACTCAACAAGCCAGAGCCGATCAACATCATCAGCGCAGCGAAATACAGCGCGCGAAAAGACTTCCAGATCTGTCGCATCAGCGTCCCGAACGGCCCCTTGAGCAGGTGGAAAAACTGCTTGAAAGCATAAGTGAAAATAGCGGCGCTGCAGACCTTGGCGGTAAAAAAAGGCTAGGCCTGCGCTGCCAGCACACGGCGCTCCCACGGGGTGATTTCATCGAAGAAACTGGAGAGCTCCAGGGTCTTGGTGGCGAGGTAGCCTTCGATGAATTCCTTGCCGAACAACTCCCGGGCAAGCGCGCTGCGTTTCAGACGTTCGAGGGCGGCATGCAAGGTACATGGCAGGCTCAAATGATCCGGCACCTCGAATTCGCCCTGGATCGCCGGCGTCGGTTGCAGTTGCTGCTCGATGCCGTACAGGCCTGCGGCAAGGCTGGCGGCGATGGCCAGGTAAGGGTTGCTGTCGGCACCCGGCAGCCGGTTCTCCACCCGCCGCGCCACCGCAGCGCTTGCCGGAATGCGCAGGCCGGCGGCGCGATTGTCTTCGGACCAGCAGGCATTGTTGGGCGAGGCATAGGGATGGCACAGGCGCTGGTAGGAGTTGACGTTGGGCGCGAACAGCGCGGTGAAATCCGCCATGCACGCCTGCAAGCCACCGATGAAATGGTGGAAGGTCGCGGTCGGTTTGCCGGCGGCATCGCTGAACACATTACGCCCGCTGTCGATCTCCACCACGCTTTGATGGATGTGCATGGAGCTGCCCGGCGTATGCGCCAGCGGCTTGGCCATGCACACCACGGTCAGGCCGTGCTTGAGGGCGACTTCCTTGAGCAGGTGCTTGAACAGCAGGGTCTGGTCGGCCAGCAGCAGCGGGTCGCCATGCAACAGATTGATCTCGAACTGACTGACGCCCATCTCGTGCATGAAGGTATCGCGGGGCAAGCCCAGGGCCGCCAAGCAGCGATACACCTCGGTAAAGAAAGGACGCAGGCCGTTGTTGGAGCTGACGCTGAACGCCGAGTGCCCCTCTTCGCGGCGCCCGTCCTTGCCCACTGGTGGCAGGAACGGCTGGGTCGGGTCGCTGTTGGGGGCGAAGACGAAGAACTCCAGCTCGGTGGCCACCACCGGGGCCAGGCCACGGGCGGCGTAACGGGCGATCACCGCCTTGAGCAGGCCGCGGGTGGACAGGCCGGAACTGTCTCCGTTCAATTCGACCGCATCACAAATCGCCAGGGCGCGGGGCTCATCGCTCCAGGGCAGGCGGTGGATCTGCTGGGCATCGGCCACCAGGGCCAGGTCGCCGTCATCACTGCCATAGAAACGCGCCGGCGGGTAGCCGCCCATGATGCACTGCAACAGCACGCCACGGGCCATCTGCAAACGCCGCCCTTCGAGAAAGCCCGCAGCGGTCATGACCTTGCCGCGCGGTATGCCGTTGAGGTCGGGCGTTACGCATTCGACCTCATCGATGCCATTCAATCGTTCGGCGAGAGAGCACTGGCCACTGGTCGTCATGACGCTATCCTTGTTGTTTTCGCATGCCGTGTACGGCGACAGCTACAACATAGGCACTGGGCGTTCGGAATTTCAAGCACCCTGACCGGGGTTTGATCGTTATTTTCGACATCGCCAATCGCGGGGCAAGCCCGCTTCCACAAGGTGGGAGCGGGCTTGCCCCGCGATTGGATGTACCCGTCAGCCCGGCAGGGTCAGGCCGTTAGCCGGCAACGGCAACGCGGTCTTGTAGCGCACCTGTTTCAAGGCAAAGCTGGAACGGATGTTGGCCACCCCCGGCAAGCGGGTCAGGTAATCGAGAAAGCGCTCCAGCGCCTGGATGCTCGGCAGCAGCACCCGCAGCAGGTAGTCCGGGTCGCCGGTCATCAGGTAGCACTCCATGACCTCCGGGCGCTCGGCGATCTCTTCCTCGAAACGGTGCAACGACTGCTCCACCTGCTTCTCGAGGCTGACATGAATGAACACATTGACGTCCAGTCCCAGCACCTCCGGCGCCAGCAAGGTCACCTGCTGGCGAATCACGCCCAGTTCCTCCATGGCCTTGACCCGGTTGAAGCACGGGGTGGGCGACAGGTTCACCGAGCGCGCCAGCTCGGCATTGGTGATCCGGGCATTTTCCTGAAGGCTGTTGAGAATGCCGATATCGGTGCGATCCAGTTTGCGCATGAGAGAATTTCACCTGTTTTTTGTCTTTATAAGGAATGTTTATCCGCAAGCCCGCGCAAAGGCAACGAACTTGAGAAAAATATTCTTCAGGCGCCGGAATATCATGTAGGGCAAGACTGACTCCCTGGTCACAAGCCTGGGTTTGAGTAGCGACCGCTTCAAAGCTCAACAAAAACACAAGACAGAGCGAGCGTAAAAAAGCATGAACGAGTACGCCCCCCTGCGTCTGCATGTGCCCGAGCCTACCGGCCGGCCAGGCTGCCAGACTGATTTTTCCTACCTGCGTCTGAACGATGCCGGTCAGGTCCGTAAACCTCCCGTCGATGTAGAAGCCGCCGATACCGCCGATATCTCCTATAGCCTGATCCGGGTGCTGGACGACAAAGGCAATGCCCTGGGCCCGTGGGCCGAGGACATCAGCCCCGAGATCCTGCGCGAAGGCATGCGCACCATGCTCAAGACCCGGCTGTTCGACAGCCGCATGGTGGTCGCCCAGCGGCAGAAGAAGATGTCCTTCTACATGCAGAGCCTGGGCGAGGAAGCCATCGGCGCAGGCCAGGCCATGGCCCTGAACCGCACCGACATGTGCTTCCCCACCTACCGCCAGCAAAGCATCCTCATGGCCCGCAATGTGTCGCTGGTGGAAATGATCTGCCAGTTGCTGTCCAACGAGCGCGATCCGCTCAAGGGCCGTCAGTTGCCGATCATGTATTCGGTGCGCGAAGCCGGCTTCTTCACCATCAGCGGCAACCTGGCGACCCAGTTCGTCCAGGCCGTCGGCTGGGCCATGGCCTCGGCCATCAAGGGTGATACCAAGATCGCCTCGGCCTGGATCGGCGACGGCGCCACCGCCGAATCCGACTTCCACACCGCCCTGACCTTCGCCCACGTCTACCGTGCGCCGGTGATCCTCAACGTGGTCAACAACCAGTGGGCGATCTCCACCTTCCAGGCCATCGCCGGTGGTGAATCGACCACCTTCGCCGGTCGTGGCGTGGGTTGCGGCATCGCTTCGCTGCGGGTCGACGGCAACGACTTCATCGCCGTCTACGCCGCTTCGCGCTGGGCCGCCGAACGCGCCCGTCGCGGCCTGGGCCCGAGCCTGATCGAATGGGTCACCTACCGTGCCGGCCCGCACTCGACGTCGGACGATCCGTCCAAGTACCGCCCGGCCGACGACTGGAGCCACTTCCCCCTGGGCGATCCGATCGCCCGCCTCAAACAGCACCTGATCGCCATCGGCCACTGGTCCGAGGAAGAGCACCAGGCGGTCACCGCCGAGCTCGAGGCCGAGATCATCAAGGCGCAGAAAGAAGCCGAGCAGTACGGCACCCTGGCCGGTGGCCAGATGCCGAGCCCGGCCTCCATGTTCGAGGACGTCTACAAGGAGATGCCGGAGCACCTGCGCCGGCAGCGCCAGGAACTGGGGATCTGACATGAACGATCACAACACTTCTATCGAGTTGGAAACCGCCATGGCGACTACCACCATGACCATGATCCAGGCCCTGCGCTCGGCCATGGACATCATGCTCGAGCGCGATGACAACGTGGTCGTCTACGGCCAGGATGTCGGCTACTTCGGCGGCGTATTCCGCTGCACCGAAGGCCTGCAGGTCAAGTACGGCAAATCGCGGGTCTTCGACGCACCGATCTCCGAGAGCGGCATCGTCGGCACCGCCGTGGGCATGGGCGCCTACGGCCTGCGTCCGGTCGTCGAAATCCAGTTCGCCGACTACTTCTACCCGGCCTCCGACCAGATCGTTTCGGAAATGGCCCGCCTGCGTTATCGCTCGGCCGGCGAATTCGTCGCGCCCTTGACCCTGCGCATGCCCTGCGGTGGCGGCATCTACGGTGGCCAGACCCACAGCCAGAGCCCCGAGGCGATGTTCACCCAGGTCTGCGGCCTGCGTACGGTGATGCCGTCCAACCCCTATGACGCCAAAGGCCTGCTGATCGCCTCGATCGAGAACGACGACCCGGTGATCTTCCTGGAGCCCAAGCGCCTGTACAACGGCCCGTTCGACGGCCACCACGACCGTCCGGTAACCCCCTGGTCGAAACACCCGGCCAGTGCCGTGCCCGATGGCTACTACACCGTGCCGCTGGACAAGGCCGCCATCACCCGCCCCGGCAATGACGTGACCGTGCTGACCTATGGCACCACTGTGTATGTGTCCCAGGTGGCCGCCGAGGAAACCGGCGTCGATGCC
The DNA here is from genome assembly GCF_030272875.2 of Pseudomonas sp. BJa5. Classification (NCBI taxonomy): domain Bacteria; kingdom Pseudomonadati; phylum Pseudomonadota; class Gammaproteobacteria; order Pseudomonadales; family Pseudomonadaceae; genus Pseudomonas; species Pseudomonas sp. BJa5. Next base: position 15,336 of record NZ_JALRNG020000047.1, on the reverse strand, counting down.
GAAGTCATCGACCTGCGCAGCCTGTGGCCGCTGGACCTGGAAACCATCGTCGCCTCGGTGAAGAAGACCGGTCGTTGCGTGGTGGTCCACGAGGCCACCCGTACCTGCGGATTCGGCGCCGAGCTGATCGCGCTGGTCCAGGAGCATTGCTTCCATCACCTCGAAGCCCCGATCGAGCGCGTCACCGGCTGGGACACCCCCTACCCGCATGCGCAGGAATGGGCGTATTTCCCCGGCCCCTCGCGAGTGGGCGCGGCATTGAAACGGGTCATGGAGGTCTGAATGGGCACGCACGTCATCAAGATGCCGGATATCGGTGAAGGCATCGCACAAGTTGAGCTGGTGGAGTGGTTCGTCAAAGTCGGCGATACCGTCACCGAAGACCAGGTCGTGGCCGATGTCATGACCGACAAGGCCACGGTGGAAATCCCTTCGCCGGTCAGCGGCAAGGTCCTGGCCCTGGGCGGCCAGCCGGGTGAAGTCATGGCGGTGGGCAGCGAGCTGATCCGCATCGAAGTCGAAGGTGCAGGCAACCTCCAGCAATCTGCCGACACCCCCGCCCCTGTGGGAGCGGGCTCGCCTGTGGGAGCGGGCTCGCCCCGCGAACAAGCCACCCCGGTCGCTGCACCTGTATCTGCCCCCGCACCGGCTTGCGCCCCCGTACCGTCCCAACACCAGGCGGCCCCTATCACCCCTCGCGAAGTCAACGAGCGCCCCCTGGCCTCCCCGGCCGTGCGCAAGCGCGCCCTGGATGCCGGTATCGAGCTGCGCTATGTGCATGGCAGCGGCCCGGCCGGGCGCATCCTGCATGAAGACCTGGATGCCTTCCTGACCCAGCCGGTCCGCGCCACGCAAAGCCCGTCGGGCTATGCCAAGCGCAGCGACAGCGAACAGATCCCGGTGATCGGCCTGCGCCGCAAGATCGCCCAGCGCATGCAGGACGCCAAGCGTCGCGTCGCGCACTTCAGCTACGTCGAAGAGATCGATGTCACCGCCCTGGAAGAACTGCGCCTGCACCTGAACAAGAAGTGGGGCGACAGCCGCGGCAAGCTGACCCTGCTGCCGTTCCTGGTCCGCGCCATGGTCGTGGCCCTGCGCGAATTCCCGCAGATCAACGCCACCTACGACGACGAAGCCCAGGTCATCACCCGCCATGGCGCGGTGCATGTGGGCATCGCCACCCAGGGCGACAACGGCCTGATGGTACCGGTACTGCGTCACGCCGAGGCCGGCAGCCTGTGGAGCAACGCCGGCGAGATCGTGCGCCTGGCCAATGCCGCCCGCGGCAACAAGGCCAGCCGTGAAGAACTGTCGGGCTCCACCATCACCCTCACCAGCCTCGGTGCCCTGGGCGGGATCGTCTCGACGCCGGTGGTCAACACGCCGGAAGTGGCCATCGTCGGGGTCAACCGCATGGTCGAACGGCCGATGGTGATCAACGGCCAGATCGTCATCCGCAAGATGATGAACCTGTCCTCGTCCTTCGATCACCGCGTGGTCGACGGCATGGACGCAGCACTCTTCATCCAGGCCATCCGCGGCCTGCTCGAACAACCCGCCAGCCTGTTTGTGGAGTGACCATGCAACAGACCCAAAACACCACCCTGCTGATCATCGGTGGCGGCCCTGGCGGTTATGTCGCGGCCATCCGTGCCGGCCAGCTGGGCATCCCCACTGTGCTGGTCGAAGGCCAAGCCCTGGGCGGCACTTGCCTTAACATCGGCTGCATTCCGTCCAAGGCGCTGATCCATGTCGCCGAGCAGTTCCACCAGACCCAGCTGCACAGCCAGCAGTCGAGCCTGGGCATCAAGGTTTCGCCACCGAGCCTGGACATCGGCCAGAGCGTGGCCTGGAAGGACGGCATCGTCGATCGCCTCACCAGCGGCGTCGCCGCCCTGCTGAAAAAGCACGGGGTCAAGGTCATCCATGGCTGGGCGAAGATCCTCGACGGCAAGAACGTCGAAGTCGACGGCCAGCGCATCCAGTGCGAGCACCTGCTGCTGGCCACCGGTTCCAGCAGCGTCGAGTTGCCGATGCTGCCGCTGGGCGGCGCGGTAATTTCCTCCACCGAAGCCCTGGCGCCGAACAGCCTGCCCAAGCACCTGACGGTGGTGGGCGGCGGCTACATCGGCCTGGAGCTGGGCATTGCCTACCGCAAGCTGGGCGTCGAGGTCAGTGTGGTCGAAGCACGCGAGCGCATCCTGCCGACCTATGACAGCGAACTGACCGCGCCGGTGGCCGAGTCGATCAAGAAGCTGGGGATCACGCTGTACCTCAAGCACAGTGTCGAAGGCTTCGATGCCGCCAGCCAGCGCCTGCAGGTACGCAACCCGGACGGTGAATTGCTGCAACTGGACACCGACCGGGTGCTGGTGGCGGTCGGACGCAAGCCACGCACCCAGGGCTTCAACCTGGAAAGCCTGGCCCTGAAGATGAACGGCTCGGCCGTGGCCATCGATGAACGCTGCCAGACCAGCATGCGCAATGTCTGGGCCATCGGCGATCTCAGCGGTGAACCGATGCTCGCCCACCGGGCCATGGCCCAGGGTGAGATGGTCGCGGAAATCATTGCCGGCAAGACCCGTCGTTTCGAACCGAACGCCATTGCTGCGGTGTGCTTCACCGATCCAGAGCTGGTGGTGGTCGGCAAGACCCCGGAGAACGTCGCCGAGCAAGGCCTGGACTGCATCGTCTCGCAGTTCCCCTTCGCAGCCAACGGCCGGGCCATGACCCTGGAATCGAAAAGTGGCTTCGTACGCGTGGTCGCCCGTCGCGACAACCATCTGATCCTCGGTTGGCAAGCGGTAGGCGTCGGTGTGTCGGAGCTGTCGACGGCGTTCGCCCAATCCCTGGAAATGGGCGCGCGCCTGGAAGATGTGGCCGGCACCATCCATGCGCACCCGACCCTCGGCGAGGCGGTCCAGGAGGCGGCATTGCGCGCCCTGGGCCATGCCCTGCACCTGTAGACACTGAAGCGGCCAAGGCCGATTTGACCCGCTGCACGGCGCAGCGGGTCCTTTTTACTCGCAGATTTTCGCCTTACCGGCCTGCTTGGCCCGGTACAACGCCTGCTCGGCCCGGTTCAACAACTGCGCCTGCCCTTCCCCGTCCTGCCATTGCACCAGCCCGAAACTCAAGGTCAGCCGGCTGTCCCCCAGCGGTGATGCCTGCGCCAGTGCCTGGGCAATCCGTTCGGCCAGGGCGCGCGCCCGGGCCAGCTGCTCGTGGGGCATGACCACCACAAACTCGTCTCCCCCCCAACGCGCCAGCAACTGCTCCTCCTGCAGGCACCCCTTGATCCGCTCCGCGACCTCAATCAATGCCGCATCGCCACGGGCATGACCGTAGCGCTCGTTGATCGGCTTGAAGTCATCGACATCCATGACCAGCAACGCCAGCGGGTGACGAAAACGCTGCGCGCGCTCGCACTCCAGCTGCAAGACCTTTTCCAGGCGATAGCGGTTGGCGACCTGGGTCAGGGCATCACGCTCGGCCAGGTCGCGATTCTCGTCGAGCTGGCGCTGCAGTTGCTGGTTGACCCAGGACAGTTCACGGGTGCGCTCACCCACCAGCGACTCCAGTGACAGCTTCTGCTGCATCAGTTGCTCCACCATGCGCTTGCCGGCATCGATGTTGCGATGGGCCCCGAGCATGCGCGCGACCGTGCCATCCGGATTGCGCGCGAGGATGTGGCCGCGGTCTTCGACCCACAGGTAGCTGCCGTCCTGGCAGCGGCAACGGTATTCCACCCGGTACTGCTCGGACCTGGAACTGACATAGGCCTCGAAATGCGCCATCACCCGCGGGTAGTCCTCCGGGTGGATGATGTTCTCCCAGGTGTGCACCGAGTTGTCCAGGGAGTGGCTGGCATACCCGAGCATCCGGTACCAGCCCGGGTTGCGGTAGACGTAGCCGGTGTTGGCGTTCCAGTCCCAGATACCGTCGCTGATCAGATCGAGCAAGGTCTGCAACTGGTCGTGCTCGAGGGTGAGGGATGGAACCTTCGATATCGCACTCATGGACGCTCTCCTTGTCCGTGCGGATGAATGGCTTGCCGCCGACGGCAAAGGTTTTCCCCTGCTCGGCAACAAGGTTCCGAGGCGATGAATGCCGTTCAACCCCGCAACCCTTTACATACTAGAGCTTGCGTAGCCATTGGCCAGCTGGCACAGCTTTTGCCCCTCGCACCCTCGCAATCCTGCAGCCCATCAAGGAGCGAGATCCGGTGAACATTATCAATGGCGCTGGCTGGCAACAGTTGGCCAACTATCCCCTGCGCGCTATCGCCGAAGCGAGCGCCGAGCAGCACACGCAGTTTCGCCCGCTGACCGCCGCCAGCGGCGTGGCTGCGCAACAGCAGAGCCGCGACAACACCGCCCGGCAGAATGCCGATGACGCTCGCGAAGAAGCCTTCGCCAAGCTCAAGGTGCTGCTGCAGAACCCGGACTACGCCTTGGGTGAAACGACGACTGTCGGTAACTCTTCGGTTGCCAGTTCAGGGGCTGCCGAGGAATTTCGCGAGTACATGGCGCTGTCGCCCGCCGAGAAGATCAAGGCCAAGCTGCTCGCCGAACTGGGCATGAGCGTGGAAGAGTTCGAGAACCTGCCGCCGGAAGAACAGGAAAAGATCGAGGAGAAAATCGCCGAGCAGATGAAGCAGCAAACCGAGATGGAGTCGCTGGCTGCGCTCGATGCACAAATGCAGGCGCCGGCACTCGCAGCCAATCAGGTAGCGCCCCTGACAACGGCAGAGGGAACAACTGACGAGCAGCACAAAAACGCCCTGCAGGCCTGATCCACTCAGGCCCCGGTAAAACCTGAGGCTGCCCGGCAGCCTCAAGGGCTTCAGGCATGCACCCAGAACGCGCTCTCGGCGAACTGCTCGCCGTTCCACCAGTTGACCTTGCCGTTGCCATAGCGAAAGTTGCTGGCGCCCGCCTGGCTCTGCAAGGGTGAGGTCACTTCGCCCGCTGCATCGCGTTTGGCACTGAACTCGGGTGTTTCGGGGACCACCGCGACAATGTGCCCGGACTTGCCGTCCTCCTTGCGCCGCGCCACGATCAAGCCGATACCGCCCTGGTTGGCGGCTTGCTGCAGCTTGCTCAAGGTCCCGGTCTGGCGCCAGCCGAAATCAGGCCCGAAGTCGCGCAACCAGCGAAACAGGTCATTGGCGCGCACCTCGAAGATCGTCTCGCCGATCAAAGGCTCCACCTTCTGCCCCTTGGCCAGCGCTATGGCGGCCTTGGACGTCCACCACACCCGCGGCAGGTACGCACCGGCCAGATGGCAATAGTCGTGACAGTAGATGTTGCAGAACGTCAGGCCGTCGTGGGGCTGATAACGCGTGTGCGCCGCGTTATCCACCGCCAGCCATTTGATGATAGCCGCAAGCTCTGCGCGCAATTCGTCCGGCGTCGAGCCTTGTCGCGTCGGTTGGCCTGACTCGTTCAGCGAGTGTGCACCGGCCGGATCCGTTCGCCGGGTCACCCGGCCGGGTTTCCTCGGCATCGACACGGCCACGACGCCGGTGGCCGGCTGAGAGTCGGCTGGAGCGACGACAGGAATGTCGGCAATGTCGGACGCCGGCACAAGAAATTTTTGCGATACGAAACCATGCAACAACGCACCGGCCAGGGAGGTCTCCACTTCCCGGAAACCGCCCTCGGCTTTTTTCTTGATCGCCCGCACCGGATGCCCATCGGGTAAGTGACCGATGACATTCGCCTGTTCCGGATCGCTGATCCTGGGTTCGCTGCGCACCCGCAGCATGCCCTCGCGGGTGTCTACCCGGAAGAAGTCACCTTGCGCCTCCACCGGGCTCGGTGCCGGCATCAGGGCAAGCCCCATGGCCGGTGCTGCAAGCTGCGGCGCGTTGCCCGGCAGGGCCACCGTCTGGGCAAGCTGGATGAAGTCGAAGATCTTCTGACCGTAGAACTGCTTGCCATCGAAATGGCCCTGCTGCAGGCCTTTCTTCGGATTGAACCCACCTGTGTTGTAGGCAATGGCAACAGCCGCCAGCTCAAGGTTGGTCAATTGCGAACGGCCCTGGAACCCCAGCTTCTTCAGCCCACGCTTGAGTTCGCCCAGGCACATGTCCAGGGTGTCGTCGAAATGCTCGTAGCGCCTGTCGAGGAAGTAATTCGGATCGGTCTTGAAGAACTGCAGATCGCGCTGGAACAGACCGAAGCCATGGCAAAACTTGTTCGGTTTCTTGGCTACCGCCGCGAACCCGGGAATGTGCTCGGCCATGTCGACCAAGGCCTTGTGGGCCAGGTCGAACATCGCTGCACCACCGGGCACCGCCAGCAAGTCGGACTTGGTCTTGGGAAATGCCGAACGGCCTTTATCGGCATCCAGCGTGTCACCCACGCACAGGGCCAGGATCTGGCTGGTGGTCATCGACTTGGAACGCAGGACCGACCAGACATGTCCGGTTTCCTGGCAGGCAATGGCGGTAATGAAGTCAACGGTGAAGGGCAAACCCGCTAGCCGGGGTTCGATCGAGGCCTGGAATTGCGTCTTGAACCACAACACATCTGCGCTGTTTGGCATGGCAGTTCTCCCGAGAACAAGTGAACACGCACGGGAATACCACCCGGACTGCTACTCGGGAAAACTGGTTGGATTTCAGGGCTTTCTATAGTGAATTAAAGACACCGACAGGAAAGCGTCAAGGTTTTGCAGGCGACCGGACGTCTACCCGACCAAACGACAGCAGGCGGGTAAGCTTGTGCAGGCGCCCACTCAACAGTGGGCGTCTGTAGCGGTGAACTAAACTGCTTCGATACACCTGTGCACAGAGGCTTCGACCATGGCGAGCACAACCGCAATCGTATTCGCAGGTGGCGGAAGCCTGGGTGCGGTGCAGGTGGGCATGTTGCGGGCCCTGGTCGAGGCCGATGTTCGATTCGACATGGTGGTTGGCGCGTCGGTAGGTGCCATCAACGGTGCCTACTTTGCCGCACGACCTGACTCGGCCGGGGTCGAGGCGCTCGCCGGATTCTGGCGCGGGCTGAGTAAAGCCGACATCTTCCCCCTCTCCTGGCTCGATACCTGTAGAGGACTGATCAAACGGCGTGGCTATCTGTTGCAGCCGGCGGCCTTGAACCGGTTGCTGGGCCAGGCACTGCCCATTCATCGCATCGAGGATGCCGCGCTGCCCCTGCACATCGTCACCACCGACCTGCTCAGTGGCGCCGAGACCGTGCTGTCCGATGGTGAACTGGAACAGGCGTTACTGGCCAGCGCTGCCATCCCGCTGGTGTTCCCCTGCGTGCAAATCGCCGATCAGTTCCTGGTCGACGGCGGCGTGGCAAGCAATACGCCCATTGCCACGGCTGTAGCCCTGGGCGCCAGCAACGTCGTGGTCATCCCCACGGGCATCAGCTGCGCCCTGACCCAACCTCCCCGCGGCCTGGTCGCCCTGGCCTTGCACACCGTCAATCTGATGAGCATGCGGCAACTGGTGAGCGACATCGAACACTTTCGCACGCTCACCAGCCTGCACATCGTGCCGCCCTTGTGTCCCGTGGATGTCTCGGTGTTCAACTTCGATCAGACCGAGTCGCTGTTGCAGCGTGCCTATGAGCAGACCGTCAAGTGGCTGGGACGTGGAGGGCTGGAACGCACCAAGGTGCCGGGTGCCCTGACCATTCATTCCCATGCCCATGAGCATTGAGTGGTCCGTCAGGGCTTTGTTGCACCTACGTTGCGCCTATAAAGGCAGCAATGCGTCGGCGAGAGCACCTCAGCCCGGTCAGGCGGCGCCCTTGGCCTGCTGCTCCAGGTGCACCTGCAATGCCGGATCGATTTGCAGTGCTCCAGCCAGTTCGTCAAGGTAGGCTCGCTCTGCGTCCTGCTGGTCATCCACCAGCATCACGCTGGCCAGGTACATTTCCGCGGCCATGGCCGGGTCCTGGGCCGACTGAGCCACCTCGGCAGCATCGAGTGGCTTGCTGACTTCCTCATCCAGCCATTGCTGCAGTTGCGGGTCGCTGGTTTGACGTTTGATTTCAGCGTAGATCAACTGTTCTTCTTGCTTGTCGATGCGACCGTCAGCCTTGGCTGCCGCAATCAGCGCGCGCAAGATGGCATGGCTGTGATCCTCGATCTCGGGGCCGGACAATTGATCGACAGTACGCACCGCCTGTTGCGGCGCTGCCGCCTGGCTGCGCTGCCAGCTTTGATAGGCCTGGAACGCCATCATGCCCAACGACGCCAGGGCCGCGTAATTGGTACCACCAGCGGAGCGCCCCTGGTTATAGCCGCCAGCGCTGCCACCACCGCCACCGCCGCCCAGCAGGCCGCCCAGCAAACCACCAAGGCCACCACCGCCACCTGCTGCACCGCCGCCGCCAAGCAGACCACCCAACAAGCCGCCCAAACCGCCCAGCGCGTCTTGCGAAGACATGCCGCCGCTCCCTTGTTGCGCTTGCGAGCCCTGTCCGGCCCGAAGTAACTGTTCGAGTAAATCACTGGTATTCATGGCACCGCCCTCGGTCGGTAGTCGTTGCCCAGACAAGCAACGATAGCCCCCTCAAGGCGATCCGCCATGACCGTCTGGCCGACGGGAAACCCGGCTTGCCGAGCCAGCCCACCTGCCATACGATTTGACTGTTCCTCAGGCGGAGGAATCATTGTGAAGCCGGTGATGCTCCTGACCCGCATCCTGGCGCCTGCCATCGTCCTGGCGCTGGCATCCGCCGGCCTGCATGCCGACGACCCGTTCGCGCCATTGCGCGACGCCATGGTGCGGGAGATCGCCGACATGTCGTCGGTCACCCGTGACGAAACCGGCAGGGCCGAGTTTTCCGCGCCGGTGATGGCCGCGATGGCCAGGGTGCCACGCGACAGGTTCGTCCCACCCGACGAGGTGCCCTACGCCTACGAGAACCGGCCGCTGCCGATCGGCTACGGCCAGACCATCTCCCAGCCCTACATTGTCGCCCTGATGACCGACCTGGCGCAGGTCGGGCCCGGCGATGTGGTGCTCGAGATCGGCACCGGCTCGGGCTACCAGGCAGCGATCCTCGCCGAACTGGCGCAGGCGGTCTACACAATGGAAATCATCGAGCCGCTGGCCGCGCAGGCCGGGGAGCGTCTGGGCCGGCTGGGCTATGCGAAGGTGCAGGCCCGGCTGGGCGATGGCTACCACGGCTGGTCCGAGCACGGGCCTTACGACGCCATCCTCGTCACTGCCGCCGCCAGCCATGTGCCGCCGCCACTGATCGCCCAGCTCAAGGCCGGCGGACGGATGGTAATCCCGGTCGGCGCGCCGTTCATGGTCCAGTACCTGCTGCTGATCGAGAAGGCCGGCGATGGCAGTGTGTCCACCCGGCAGGTGCTGCCAGTGAGCTTCGTGCCGCTGGTCGGAGGCGGTTGAGCATGCACTCACCGCCGTTGCTCGCCCTGGCGCTGCTGTCTGCCTCCGCGCTTGGCTATCAGGTGCTGCTGCTACGACTGCTTTCGATCATTCAGTGGCACCATTTCGCCTATATGATGATCAGCGTCGCACTGCTCGGCTACGGCGCAGCCGGCACCGTCGTGGCGCTGGCGCGACCGGTGCTGGCACCGCGCTTTCACGGCACGTTCATCGGCGGCGCGGTGCTGTTCGGACTGAGCGCCATCGCCTGCTTCGGCCTGGCCCAGCAAGTGCCGTTCAATCCCCTCGAGATCCTCTGGGACGCGCGGCAGCCGGCGCGCCTGCTCGGGCTCTACCTGCTGCTGTTCGTGCCGTTCTTCTGCGCGGCGGTGTGCATCTGCCTGACCCTCACCTGCTTTCAGGAGCAGATTCACCGGATCTACGCCTTCGACACTCTCGGCGCCGGCGTGGGCAGCCTGGCGATCGTCGCCGCGCTGTTCGCCCTGACGCCCGTCGATGCGCTGCGGCTGCTGGGCGGCACCGGCATCGCCGCCGGGGCGCTGGCCGCCATGGCTTGCACCCGGCACAGGTACTGGCTCGTGCCGTTGCTGCTGGCAGCGGCGGTCGCGGTGCCGGCCGGCGTTCCCGGGCGCTGGATCGCCCTGTCGCCCTCCGAGTACAAGGAACTGAGCCAGATGCTGCGTATCAAGGATGCGCACGTCATCGCCCAGGCCTGGAGCCCGCTGGGCCTGCTCACGGTCGTCGACAGCCCGACCATTCCCCTGCGCCACGCTCCGGGCCTGAGCCTCAACGCAACGCAGGAACCGCCCGCGCAACTGGCCATCTTCACCGACGGCGACGGCCTTTCCGTGCTGAACCGCTATGACGGGCGCCGCGAGCCGCTCGCCTACCTGGACTACCTGACCTCGGCTCTGCCCTATCACTTGCTGCGCCAACCCCGCGTGCTGGTGCTGGGCAGCGGCGCCGGCGCCGATGTGCTGCAGGCGATCTATCACGGCGCCAGTGCGGTGGATGCCATCGAACTGAACCCGCAGGTGATCGATCTGGTCCAGCACCGCTTCGCCGACTTCTCCGGCAAGCCGTACAGCGCGCCCAACGTCCGTGTGCTGATCGGCGAGGCGCGCGGCCTGGTGGCTTCGCGCAGCGAACCTTACGACCTGATCCAGATCGCCTTGCTCGACTCCTTCGGCGCCGCCTCGGGCGGCCTGCATGCGCTGTCCGAGAACTACCTGTACACGGTGGAAGCCTTCGCCGAGTACCTGCGCCATCTAGCGCCTGGTGGCCTGCTGGCCATCACCCGCTGGGTCACCCTGCCGCCGCGCGATGTTCCCAGGCTGCTGGCCACCGCCGCCGCGGCCATCGAGCACAACGGACAGGCCAGTGCGGCGCGGCGCATCGTCATGATCCGCGGCTGGAAGACCACGACGCTACTGGTCAGCAACAGGGATTTCGACGACGCCAGCATCGCCGTGCTGCGAGAGTTCAGCCAGGCGCGCTCCTTCGACCTGGCCTACTACCCCGGGATGACCGTGGCCGAGGCGAACCGCTACAACCTGCTCGACCGGCCCTGGTACTTCGACGCGGCGCAGGCCCTGCTGTCCGGTGAGCGCGCGCAGTTCCTGGCGCGCTACAAGTTCGACGTGAGTCCGACCATGGATGACCGGCCGTATTTCTTCCACTTCTTCAAGTGGCGCTCGCTGCCGGAACTGCTGGCGCTGAAGGCGCAGGGTGGCCTGTCAATGCTGGAGTGGGGCTATCCGGTACTGATCGCCACGCTGCTGCAGTCCGGCGTGGCCGCCGTGCTGCTGATCCTGGTGCCGCTATGGGTGGCGCGGCGGCGCCAGCGGCGCTCTGGAAATGCAGTGTTGGCCAGGTTCGAACTTCGGCTCGTGTCTTACTTCGCCGCCATCGGCTTCGCCTTCATGTTCGTGGAAATCGCCTTCATCCAGAAGTTCACCCTGTTCCTCAGCCACCCGCTGTATTCGGTGGCGGTAACGCTCAGCGCGTTCCTGATCTTCGCAGGCCTGGGCAGCCGTTACTCCGGCCGGCGGCGGGGTGACCGTGGAACGGGTGCGGGGCCTCGTCATCCGCTGGCGCGGCCGGTCCTGGCGATCTGCGCGATCGCCCTGCTCTACCTGATCGCCCTGCCGCCGTTGTTCCAGCTGCTGGCCCCGGTGCAGACCCTCGCCCGGTTCGGCATCTGCGCCGCGTTGATAGCGCCGCTGGCGTTCGCCATGGGCATGCCGTTTCCGCTCGGACTCAAGCGCGTCTCCACCCGCGCCGAAGCACTGGTGCCGATCGCCTGGGGCGTCAACGCCTGCGTGTCGGTGGTGGCAGCCGTGCTGGCGACCCTGCTGGCGATCCACCTGGGCTTCACCGTGGTGTTGCTGCTGGCGTTGCTGATGTATCTCGCGGCGGCCTTCACGTTTCCCTGAACGCGGCGGTTCGCAGCGAAACGTCAACAGCCCCTGGTGAGGTGAATGGCCTGCTGCCGCCACCCGGCAGTCATGGAGAAAATCAGATATTCGGAGAGTGGCTTGAAAGGCGCGAATTAGATGGTGTCCCAGGGCAGGTTCGAACTGCCAACCTTCCCCTTAGGAGGGGGATGCTCTATCCAATTGAGCTACTGAGACACTGAGGGCCGGTAACGAGCGTTACACGGCGGGGACGGCGTGCATGTTAACCAGCACATCGACATTTGTCATGTCATCCATGGGGGTTTTTACCTGGGGCTTTTTCCCAACGGGGGCCAAGCATGCAGTCTGCTTCAACTATTGGCACTCGCCTTCGAGCACCCCCTGCTCGCGCAGCAGTTGCAACAATCGCTCGACGGCATCCTCAAGCCGGGTGGAGTTGTCCAGCAGGTGCACGCCAGGGTCCTGCAACGACAGTGCCTGGCTGCGCGCCAGGCGGCGTTCGATATCCTCCAGGGGCTCGCGCCCCCGGGACAGCAAGCGCTGGCGCAATACCTGCGGCTCGACCGTCAACAAGATGGCGAACAGGTCCGGATAGCGTTGCCGGGCCTGGGCCAGGTACGCGCGAGAGCCGTTGACCAGCACCGTACGCCCCTGCCGCAAACCGTCATCGATCTCGACCGGGATACCATAGGACAGATCGTTGGCCTGCCAATGCAGGGCGAAGGCGCCTTCGGCACACAGCTGCTGGAAACGTTCGGGGGAAACGCTCACGGCGTCTTCGCCCTTGGCTTCGGCCGAGCGCGTGATCACGCGCCTGGCGACGAGCACCTGATGGCGTTCCAGGGTGGCGCGGGCAGCCGCTATCAGCGAGTCCTTGCCGGATCCGGACGGGCCCATCAGATAGACCAGGCGCCCAGGCGTTGCTGCACACGGCGTTGCGCTTGCGTCATGCTGCATAGCCACTATTCTCAAAGGTGGGAAGCCCGCGCATTTTAGACGCTTTCCCCGGCTTTTTTGCGCCTATTGAGCGTAGCCGGTGAAGAGGTTCCGACGGGACGTTAGATGGAGGAAATGAAAACTTTTCAAACCAGTGCTCATTTCTGATAATTGGTACTGGCAATACGCCTTTATCCGGCTCACTATTTGTCACAGAATTGACGCCAAGGAACCGGCGACAATGAGGCATGATTCACACCTCATTCACAATTCAGGTTGAACATTTTGTCGCCGTGATGGTCGTAGTTCCATCGTGCGGCCAATTTCGAGAACCGCTTCCCCTGAACTAAACCGGTCAATTATATGCGCCCAATGAAACAGGCTATTTACTCAAGCCGCACCGCTGACAAATTCGTCGTCCGCCTCCCCGACGGAATGCGTGAGCGCATTGCCGAGGTAGCGCGCAACCACCACCGCAGCATGAACTCGGAAATCATTGCCCGCCTGGAGCAGAGCCTGATCCAGGAAGGAGCCCTGGGTGACGAGCTGAGCATGCGCCTGGACAGCCCGGAGCTGTCGCTGCACGAGCGTGAGCTGCTGCAACGCTTCCGCCAACTTTCCCACCGCCAGCAAAACGCCCTGGTGGCCCTGATTGCCCACGATGTCGAGATGGCCGCCGACGCCTCCTGAGTCGAAGCCGCAATTGAAAAAGCCAGCGTAAGCTGGCTTTTTTGTGTCTGCGGATTTTCCCGGACCTACAAGAGGAAGATAGTCGCCAGTCCCAGGAAGATGAAGAACCCGCCGCTGTCGGTGACCGCCGTGATCATCACGCTGGAGCCCATGGCCGGATCCCGCCCCAGGCGCACCAGGGTCATGGGGATCAGTACCCCCATTAACGCAGCCAGCAGCAGGTTGAGGGTCATGGCGCCGGTCATGACCACGCCGAGCGACCAGCTGTCGTACAGCAGGTAGGCCACCAGGCCGATCACCCCACCCCAGATCAGGCCGTTGATCAGGCCCACAGCCAGTTCCTTGCGCATCAGGCGCGTGGTGTTGCCGGGGCTCACCTGGTCCAGGGCCATGGCGCGGACGATCATGGTGATGGTCTGGTTACCGGAGTTGCCACCAATGCCGGCCACGATCGGCATCAGCGCCGCCAGGGCCACCAGCTTCTCGATCGAGCCTTCGAACAGGCCGATCACCCGCGAGGCGACGAAGGCGGTGATCAGGTTGATCGCCAGCCACGCCCAACGGTTGCGCAACGAACGCCAGACCGAGGCAAAGATGTCCTCCTCTTCGCGCAGACCGGCCATGTTCAGCACTTCGGTCTCGCTTTCCTCACGAATCAGGTCGACCATCTCGTCAATGGTCAGACGGCCGATCAGGCGACCGCTCTTGTCCACTACCGGCGCCGATACCAGGTCGTATCGTTCGAAGGCTTGAGCGGCATCGTAAGCGTCTTCTTCCGGCTGGAATACCACCGGATCATCGGCCATGACTTCGGCCACTTGTTTCTCGGGGTCGTTGACCAACAGACGCTTGATCGGCAGCACTCCCTTGAGGATGCCGTCGTAATCGACCACGAACAATTTGTCGGTATGCCCAGGCAGCTCCTTGAGCCGGCGCAGGTAACGCAGGACCACTTCCAGGCTGACGTCTTCACGGATGGTGACCATCTCGAAGTCCATCAGCGCGCCGACCTGCTCCTCGTCGTAGCTCAGAGCCGAACGCACGCGCTCGCGCTGCTGGGCATCGAGGCTTTCCATCAGCTCGTGGACGACGTCACGGGGCAGTTCTGGCGCCAGGTCCGCGAGTTCGTCGGCGTCCATCTCCTTGGCCGCGGCGAGCAGCTCGTGATCGTCCATGTCGGCGATCAGGGTTTCACGAACCGAGTCGGATACTTCCAGGAGGATGTCGCCGTCGCGCTCGGCCTTGACCAGTTGCCAGACGGTCAGTCGATCGTCCAGGGGCAAGGCTTCGAGAATGTAGGCGACGTCGGCGGAGTGCAGGTCGTCGAGTTTGCGCTGCAACTCGACCAGGTTCTGGCGGTGAACGAGGTTTTCTACCAGGTCATGGTGATGACCCTCCTGACGATGCGTCAGGTCTTCTACCACGCGCTGGCGCTGCAGCAGCTCGACCACCTGGGCCAGGCGGTCCTGCAGGCTGTCTTGAGCCTTTTTTACTTCGATTTCGGTCATAGGCGAACTCCACTCCCAGCAGCGGAGCACGCCGGGAGAATCAATCAGTCAGATCTTGATTGGCAAAACTTGCTATTGAGTAACTACTGGGTAAGTCCATGGTGGTTTTCCACAAGCCCCGGCGGGGCTGACGGGCGCAATCATACACCGCTTGAGCTGTCAGGGTGCTGAAAAAATCGTGGCTAGAACAATCGTTTGCGCGACATAGTTGTGACAACGTGTGCAGCTATCAGTGCGACGGCAGCTGTAGGCAAAAGAACACATGCCAGGGAGAAAAACTTCAAACACCGGAAAGCAAAAAGCCCGCCTAGCTAGGCGGGCTTTCTGTCGTATGGTGCACTCAGGAGGATTCGAACCTCCGACCGCTCGGTTCGTAGCCGAGTACTCTATCCAGCTGAGCTAT
>NZ_JALRNG020000046.1:0-41525 GCF_030272875.2 Pseudomonas sp. BJa5 | reverse complement strand
AGCTGCTGTCGCTCCTGGTTCCCGTGGCCGCTTTGCCTGCCTGGCGCCCCATGCCCCCCCCAAACGGCGGTTTCGTCGGGGGCTTGCCCCGCGATAGCTGCACCACCAATCACCCCACCCAGTGATACACCGGCGCATCCGCCCCGCTTTCCACCTTCACTTCGGCACTGTGGCGCAAACGCACCAGCAGGCGCTTGCCCGCCGCAACATTGCCCGCCAACCCTTCCAGGTGTTCGAGCAGTTCCGGCCCGTTGAGCTGTCCGGCCTGGCGCAGCACTTCACGCGCCGCCTGCCAGAGCGCATCGTCCGGCCGTGCTGCCGGCACCGCTGCGGTTGCCGCTGACGTTGCAACAGGCGCCACGGCAGACAACTGCCCTCCCAGCTGTGCCCACTCCGCCGGCTCCAGTTCCAGGGTCAGATCCACCGGCCAATCGCCGATATGTCCACGAATTCGCACGGTCATTTCCTCTGCACAGTGACGGCTCCATGCTCCCACGGCGACGACCCCGCGCCAAGCGACACTGGCATCGCGAGAATAAGTTGTTATAACATTACTAAATCAAATCCCGTGCTCTCGTGGAGTCCTGTTCATGCGTCGTCTGTTGCTTGCCTTGCCGTTCGCCTTGCTGCCCCTGGCCATCGCTCATGCCCATGAGGACCACGACCATGATCACGACCACGCCCATGGCAGCCTTGCTGCCCACGAGCACGGGGCTGCCCGCGTCAACGCAGTGCTCGATGGCAAGGCCCTGGAACTGGAGCTGGACAGCCCGGCGATGAACCTGGTGGGCTTCGAACATGCCGCCAGCAGCGATGCCGACAAGGCCAGGGTCGCCGCCGTACGCGCCCAGCTGGAAAAGCCCCTGGCGCTGTTCGCCCTGCCCAAGGCCGCGAACTGCAGCGAGACTGACCAGGAACTGCAAAGCCCGCTGTTCGGCGACCAACCGGCAGTCGATGACGATGCCGACGAGGCCGGTCATGACCACAGCGATATCCACGCCCATTACCGGCTGCAGTGCGAGAATCCCGAGCAGCTCAAGGCCCTGGACCTCGGCCCGTTGTTCAAGGCCTTCCCTGCCACCCGGAAAATTCAGCTACAACTGATCGGGCCCAGCGGCCAGCAGGGTGTCGAAGCGACCCCGGCCAACGCCTCGATCACCTTCTGACAGCCACTTTGCAGCGAAGCGCCCCGGGGCAACCCGGGCGTCACTCTATGAGCCAGGCACTGATTGAACTGACCGACCTGGGCTTTGCCTGGCCGGGGCAAGCCCCTCTGCTGGATATTCCGGCCTTGCGCCTGCAGGCAGGCGAATCCCTGTTTCTCAAAGGCCCGAGCGGCAGTGGCAAGACCACCCTGCTCGGCCTGCTCGGTGGCGTGCAAAAGCCCGACCGTGGCTGTATCCGCCTGCTCGGCCAGGACCTTGCGCAGCTGAAGCTGGCGGCCCGGGACCGTTTTCGTGTCGATCACACCGGCTACATCTTCCAGCAGTTCAACCTGCTGCCGTTTCTGTCGGTCCGGGAAAACGTCGAACTGCCCTGCCGCTTCTCGCCCACCCGTGCACGACGCGCCAGCGAGCGCCACGGCAGCATCGACCAGGCTGCTGCCACCCTGCTGGCCCACCTGGGCCTGAAAGATCCCGGGTTGCTCGCACGCCGCGCCGACAGCCTGTCCATCGGCCAGCAACAGCGGGTTGCCGCCGCCCGCGCGCTGATCGGCCAGCCGGAGCTGGTGATCGCCGACGAACCGACCTCGGCACTCGATGCCGACACCCGCGAAGCCTTCATCCGCCTGCTGTTCGCCGAATGCCGCGACGCCGGTTCCAGCCTGCTGTTCGTCAGCCACGACCAGAGCCTGGCGCCGTTGTTCGACCGCCAGCTTTCGCTGCTTGAACTCAACCGCGCGGCCCGCCCGGCCAGTGACCTGGAGGCCTGATGTACCTGCTCCGCCTTGCCCTGGCCAGCCTGGCCAACCGCCGCTTCACCGCCTTGCTGACCGCTTTTGCCATCGCCCTGTCGGTGTGCCTGCTGCTGGCCGTGGAACGGGTCCGCACCGAAGCCCGCGCCAGCTTCGCCAGCACCATCAGCGGCACCGACCTGATCGTCGGCGCCCGCTCAGGCTCGGTGAACCTCTTGCTTTACTCGGTATTTCGCATCGGCAATGCCACCAACAACATCCGCTGGGACAGTTACGAACACTACGCCAACGACAAGCGGGTGAAATGGGCGATCCCCATTTCCCTGGGCGACTCCCATCGCGGCTACCGGGTGATGGGCACCACCGCCAGCTATTTCGAGCATTATCAGTACGGCCGCCGGCAGAACCTGCAACTGGCCCAGGGCCGGGCATTCGCCAGCGACCCCTTCGAAGTGGTGCTGGGTGCCGAGGTGGCCGAAGCGCTGCACTACAAGCTTGGCGACCAGCTGGTGCTGGCCCATGGCGTGGCCGCCGTCAGCCTGGTCAAGCATGACGACAAGCCGTTCACCGTGGTCGGGGTACTGCAGCGCACCGGCACGCCTGTCGATCGCACCCTGCACATCAGCCTGGGCGGCATGGAAGCGATCCACATCGACTGGCACAACGGCATACCGGCTCGCGGGGCGGGCAAGGTCAGTGCCGAGCAGGCACGCCACATGGACCTCAAGCCTGCGGCCATCACCGCCGTCATGCTCGGCCTGAACAACAAGATCGCCACCTTCAGCCTGCAGCGGGAGATCAACGAGTACCGCAACGAGCCCCTGCTGGCGATCTTGCCCGGGGTCGCCCTGCAGGAACTCTGGAGCCTGATGGGCACCGCCGAGCAGGCGCTGTTCGTGGTCTCGCTGTTCGTGGTGCTGACCGGGCTGATCGGCATGCTCACGGCCATCCTCACCAGCCTCAACGAACGCCGTCGGGAGATGGCGATCCTGCGTTCGGTCGGCGCCCGCCCCTGGCACATCGCCGGGCTGCTGGTGCTCGAAGCGCTGGCCCTGGCAGTGGCCGGCATCCTCGCAGGGCTGGGCTTGCTGTACCTGGGGATCGCCCTGGCCCAGGGCTATGTGCAGGCCAACTACGGCCTGTTCCTGCCCCTGGCCTGGCCCAGCCCCCATGAGTGGAGCCTGTTGGCGATCATCCTCGCCGCCGCGCTGCTGATGGGTAGCGTGCCAGCCTGGCGAGCCTACCGGCAGTCCCTGGCGGACGGCCTGTCCATTCACCTGTGAGAACCGCCATGCCCCGTGTTCTGCTGTCGCTGTTGCTGCTGGTGGTCACGCCCCTGTGGGCCGGCGAGCCACGCACCCTTGAATGGTCGCAGCTGGTCCCGCCGGGGGCGTCGCTGATCCGCCAGGCCCTGGCGCCGATGCATGACCTGTCGCAACTGGGTGACGCCCTGGCCGCCGAATCCGCCCCCGCGGCCCGCCAGCAGGTGCCCGATGCCCCGGTGGTCAAGGCGCTGGATGGCCAGCAGGTACGCTTGCCGGGCTATATCGTGCCACTGGAAGTCAGTGAAGAAGGCCGCACCACCGAGTTTCTCCTGGTGCCGTATTACGGTGCCTGCATCCATGTGCCCCCACCGCCGTCGAACCAGATCGTGCACGTCGCCAGCGAAATGGGGGTTCGCGTCGAAGACCTCTACCAACCCTACTGGATCGAAGGGCGGATGCAGGTGAAGACCGCCAGCAGCGAACTGGCCGATGCCGGCTACCAGATGGATGCCGAGAAAATCTACGCCTATGAACTAGAATGAATGGCCCCCGCCGCGGCTTTGACGCTTTCATTGAGCTGTGTCAAATCGCCAGTCCGCAAGCTCCTTACCATTGGACCCATCCAATTCTAAACGTCCTTTGGGAGCTTCCATGAACAAGTCCTTGCTCAGCGCCTCGCTTATTGCCCTGGCGTTTGCAGCCCCTGTTGCCCATGCCCACCAGGCTGGCGACATCATCATGCGTGCCGGCGCGATCACCACCGCTCCCAACGAGGACAGCGGTGACATCAAGCTCGACGGCACCAAGGTGTCCGGCACCAAGGCAACCCTGGACAGCGACACCCAACTGGGCCTGACCTTCGCCTACATGCTGACCGACCACATTGGCCTGGAACTGCTGGCTGCCACCCCGTTCCAGCACACCGTCGGCGTCAAGGGCCTGGGCCCTGGCCTGGACGGCAAGCTGGGCGACATCAAGCAACTGCCACCGACCCTGTCGTTGCAGTACTACCCGATGGAGCCGAGCTCGAAGTTCCAGCCGTACGCCGGTATCGGCCTGAACTACACCCTGTTCTTCGACGAAGACCTGAGCAGCAACCGCAAGGCCCAGGGCTTCAGCAACCTGGAACTCAAGGACTCGTTCGGCCTGGCCGGGCAACTGGGTATGGACTACATGATCACCGACCATTTCCTGGTCAACGCCGCCGTCTGGTACGTGGACATCGATACCGAGGCCACCATGGACGGCCCGAGCGCGCTGGGTGTGAGCAGGACCAAGGTCGACGTGGATGTCGATCCATGGGTCTACATGGTGGGTGTGGGTTACAAGTTCTAAGTCAGCGTTAACGTCAATCGCGGGGCAAGCCCGCTCCTACCGTAGGAGCGGGCTTGCCCCGCGATGCATTTCAGGCCTTAGCGCCCCAACAAGCGCGCCAGCCCCTCGGCCATCGGCGTCGGTTCGGGGAACTTAAAACGCGTCAGCAGACGCTGGTTGTTCGCCCGCGAATGACGGATGTCGCCCGAACGCGCCGGCCCATGGCTGATCGCCGGCAACTCGCCCACCACCGACTTCAACGCCGCCAGCAACTGGTTCAGCGAAGTGGCCTTGCTCAGGCCGATATTCACCGCACCCTCTTCGACCTGCGCCTGCTCCAGGGCCTGGACCATTACCGTGACCAGATCACCGACATAGACGAAGTCACGGGTCTGCTCGCCATCGCCGAACAGGGTGATGGGCTGTCCTTTCAGGGCCCGTTCGCAAAAGATGCTGATCACACCCGAATACGGCGAGGACGGATCCTGGCGCGGGCCGAAGATGTTGAAGAAGCGGAACACCACCGGCTCCAGGCCGTGCTGGCGACGGTAGAAGTCCAGGTACTGCTCGCCCGCCAGTTTGTCGACCGCATAAGGGGTCAAGGGTGCCTTGGGGGTGTCTTCATCGATCGCCAGGCCTTCACCGTTGTTGCCGTAGACCGCCGCACTGGAAGCGAACAGCACGCGCTTGATGCCGTTGATGCGCAGGGCCTCGCAGACATTCAAGGTGCCGATGAAGTTGCTCTGGTGGGTTTTCACCGGATCGTCCACCGACGCCTGCACCGAAGCCACCGCCGCCAGGTGCACCACGGCCTGGCAGCCGGCTGCCGCGCGCAGGACCAGGTCGGCATCGGCCACGTCGCCTTCGATCAGTTCGAGCCTGGGGTTGTCGATCTGCAGGTTACCGGGCTTGCCGGTGGACAGGTCATCGAGGATGCGTACCGCGTAGCCCTTTTCCAGCAACGCGTCACTGAGGTGGGAACCGATGAAGCCTGCGCCACCGGTGATCAGAATTGGAGCATCAGCCATGTCGATAGAATCGATCCAGTAGGGGCGGCAAACCGGCACGCCAGGCGCGGGGTTTGATGCCGAATGTGTGCAGAATTTTCTTGCAGGCCAGCACGGCGTGTTGCGGCTCTTCGCTGGCATCCGGCCGTGCGGCATGGGCCTGCGCGGTCGGCGCCTCGACAGCCAGCTTGTGCAGCTGGGATGCCTCAGAGAGGATAGCCTGTCCCAGCGCCAGCGGCGTGGTGGCTTCGTTGCCGGCGTAGTGATAGGTGCCCCAAAGGGGCGCGGCGCAATCGAGCTGCTTGAGGACCGAGAGAATCACCCGGGCGGCGTCGTCCACCGGCGTCGGGTTGCCACGGCGGTCATCGGCCAGCAGCAGCTCCTGGGGCTGTTCGGCGCGGGTCAGGAAGCGCCCCAGCACGCCATCGATGCTCTCGTCGAGCAGCCAGCCAAAGCGCAGCATCACGTGCTGCGGACAGGTTGCCCGCACGCTCTGCTCGATGCGCCACAGTGCCTGGCCACGCAGGCCCAGGGGCACCGGCTCGTCCTTCTCGCTGTAGGCCGTGGCCCGCGAGCCATCGAACACCCGGTAGCTCGACGGCTGGACCAGGATAATGTTGTGGTGCTGGCACAACTCGGCCAGGCGCTCCACCGAGCGCTCCTGCAGGGCCAGGCGCTGTTCGCTGACCGACTCGGCCTGGAACCAGTCGAAGTAGTAGGCCAGGTTCACCAGCGCATCGGGGCGGGTGTCATCCAGCAGCTGGGTCAGGCTGGCCGGATCCCAGCCGTTTTCCGGCGGACGCGGTGCCAGAAAGCCGATGTCTTCCTCGGCTCCGAGGCGAATCAGCGCTTGCCCGAGGGCATTTCCACCACCCAACAGCATCAGGCGCATTCGCATAGAGTCAGCAGGTCCGATCAGGTTGATTGAGGGAATGGCGCATTTTGCGGTTTCCGGCGGGGGAAGTCCAACGCAGGGCCAGTGCAGCGTTCAGGATACTGCTTATACTTCGCCCGGAATCAACTGACTGTTGCGCAGACGAAGACCGGGTTAAAAGCTAGCTCATTCGTTCGCGCGGGCGAGTGGCAGCGTCATCATTTCCTCCAGGCGGCTTTCATGCATTTTGAAACGAACTCGACCCAGCGCTCCACCTGGCAATTCGACGAACCCTGCTTCGGCCAGGAGCAGTTCATCACCGAGTCCTTCGGCGCTTACCAACAACAGGCCCGCTTGCTGATCCCCGACCAGGAACGTGCCGCGCCGGTGTTCGTCGTCGGTGGCGCGCGCTCGGACTTCACCCGACTCAACCCGCTGCTGTACCGCCTGCAACAGCTGGGTATCGGTTCGCTCACCGGCAACCTGTCCGGCCACAGTCTGGCCAGCGAGCCGGGCGCAGCCGAGCCGTCGCTGGCCAGCAATCTTGAGGAAGCACGGCGCTTTCACCGCCATATCGCGCCCCGCTGTCGCACGTTGATAGGTCACAGCCTGGGCGCCGCCATTGCCCTGAAGCTGGCGGCGCAAACACCGGCCATCGATACCCTGGTGCTGATCTGTCCGGCCATTTATCCCGATGCCGCCCATCAGGCGCCCTTCGGCCCGGCGTTCAAGGCGGCGATCAGCAAGCCTTACGGCTTTCTCGACTGCGACAGCTTCGAATTCCTGCGCCAGTTCCAGGGCCGCGTGCTGCTGGTGATGGGCGAATACGACGGGCTCAATTCGCACCGCTACGGGCATGGAGCAGGCACCTCGGCCGGCACCCTGTGGCTGGCCGGCGCCGAGCGTTACAGCCCGATCCCGGAAGAAGTCACCCGCGGCCTGCTCGGTGCCGTGCCGCCACCGCATCTGGAGTGCCTGCTGCTCGCCGATTGCGACCACGGCATTGCCGCGCATTTGCGTAGCGCGCCGGAGGTGGCCGATCAAGTGGCGAACACCGTCGCCGACCTGCTGTTGGGTTGAGACTCACTCGATCTCGAACAGGCCGTTGCTGATCTCCCCGACCTTCAGCCGCTCGCGCACGTCCTCGTCGATGCGCGGGTCGTCCGGGCGATACAGCTTGACCTGGCGGTAGGCGCTGATGCGGTTGATCTCGGTGCCCAGGTACTCCCAGACCACCCGGGTGCAGGCCGGTGTGCGTCGGTCGCCGCTGGATACACCGGTTTTCAGGCCATTGAGGCGGGTGATGCGGCTCTTGAAGCTGGGGATGAGGATGGTCTGGCTCATTTCGTTGACCGTCAGCGACTCGTAGTCGATGAGGAACAGCCGGTCCTGCAACTGGAACGCCGCACCCAGGTAGCGACAGCGCACCCAGTCCTCGGCCTGCACATCGGTGCTGCTTGAACGCTCCTGGCGCTCCTGGCGCTCGAACAGGTAGGTGCCGCGCTCTTCGCGCAGGTGCACCAGCGACAGCAGGATGGTGCCCGGCACCGACATGCAGTTGGAGTATTCGAAGTAGTAACCGCAGTAGCGCGACAGGTTGCCGCCCTGCTCGCGCAGCGGGCGCAGCAGCTCGCTGAGTGGGTCTTGCGCTGCGGTCGTGACCGCGGCCGGATTGCGCGCGCCGATCAGGCGGGCGAACTGCTCGGGCGGCAAACCCAGCTCATAGTCCTCGACGCCGAAGAAGTCGCCGATGCGCTTGAGATTGAAGGGGGTCGGCTGGCTTTGCCCGCTCAGGTACTTGTTGAACTGCGCGCGGTTGATCGAAAGCTGCCGGCAAACCTCCGAGATAGAGCGGTAGTGACTGCAGGCGAGTTTGAGGTTGATGCCGAGGTTTTCGCTCATGCGAGCCGTTCCAGGTGATGCGACAGACGCCATTTTAGCATCAAGTCGCATCAACTCAGAGCAACCCGCGAAATTGTAACCATATTTATCTTGGCCAACCATGCGCGCATCGGATACCGGTGCATCGACACCGGACCCGCTGTCTTTTCATGCAAAGAATAAGAATCGAGGTTTTCCCATGCTCGAAGCGCTCAATGATTTCCTTTCGGGGAAGCTTCTCATCGTACTGATCGTCGGACTCGGCGGTTACTTCACCATCCGCTCCCGTTTCGTCCAGTTCCGCCACTTCGGCCATATGTTCAGTGTGTTCAAGGAATCCCTGCGCGGCCAGGCTGGCCAGCTGAGCTCGTTCCAGGCACTGATGCTGAGCCTGGCCGGTCGCGTCGGTGCCGGTAACATCGCCGGTGTCGGCATCGCCGTAACCCTGGGCGGCCCAGGCGCGGTGTTCTGGATGTGGGTCACCGCACTGGTGGGCATGTCCAGCAGCTTCTTCGAATGTACCCTGGCCCAGGTCTACAAGCGCAGCGACGGTGACGGCCTGTACCGTGGCGGCCCGGCCTACTACATCCAGCACGGCCTGAAACTGCGCTGGCTGGCGGTGGTGTTCGCGATCCTGCTGCTGGTGACCTACGGCTTCACCTTCAACGGCCTGCAGTCCTACACGGTGACCCACTCGCTGCAGAATGCCTTCGGTTTCGAACCCAAGTACACCGGCATCGCCCTCGCCGTGCTGCTGGGCCTGGTGTTCCTCGGCGGCATCAAGCGCATCGCCGCAGTGTCCGATCTGCTGGTGCCGGTCAAGACCCTGGCGTACATTGGTGTGACCCTGTATGTGATCTTCACCCAGATCGAACACGTGCCTGCCATGCTCGAAACCATCATCAAAAGCGCCTTCGGCCTCGACCCGGCCTTTGCCGGCCTGCTGGGCAGCGCCATTGTCATGGGCGTGAAGCGCGGTGTGTTCGCCAACGAAGCCGGCCTTGGCAGTGCGCCGAACGTAGCCGCCGTGGCGGCCGTCAAGCACCCGGCCGCACAAGGCGTGGTCCAGGCGTTCAGCGTGTTCCTCGATACCTTCGTGATCTGCACCTGCACCGCCCTGCTGATCCTGCTGTCGGGCTTCTACACCCCGGGCTTCGAAGGTGACGGCATCGCCCTGACCCAGAACTCCCTGGCCGCGGTGGTCGGTGACTGGGGCCGGATCTTCGTCAGCGTGGCGCTGTCGCTGTTCGTCTTCACCTGCATCCTCTACAACTACTACCTGGGCGAGACCAGCCTGCAGTTCTTCACCCGCAACCGTGCGGTGCTGCTGGGCTACCGCGGCCTGGTGCTGCTGCTGATCCTCTGGGGCTCGGTGCAGAACCTGTCGACCGTGTTCGCCTTCGCCGACATCACCATGACCTGCCTGGCATTCGTCAACCTGGTGGCCCTGGCCCTGCTGTTCAAGGTCGGCCTGCGGGTGATGCGCGACTACGACGAACAGCGCCGCGCCGGCATCCAGCAGCCGGTATTCGACGCCGCACGCTTCGCCGACCTGGACCTGGACCGCGACGCCTGGCCGGTCAACCCGGTGGTCGACGCCAAGGCCGATGTCCGCGCCGCCACCGCCCAGGTGCAGAACTGAAATGCGCGCCGTCAAGAATCTGCTGGTCCTCTACACCGGAGGCACCATCGGCATGCTTGAGACGCCACAAGGCCTGGCCCCCGCCGGCGGCTTCGAGGCGCGCATGCGCGCCCACTTCGATCAGCAGGCGGATGCCCCGGCACTGAACTGGCGCCTGCGCGAGCTGACGCCACTGCTCGACAGCGCCAACATGCAGCAAGCCAACTGGCTGGCCATGCGTGATGCGATTGTCGAGGCGGTGGAGCGCGACGGCCATGACGGTGTCCTGCTGCTGCACGGCACCGACACCCTGGCCTACAGCGCCGCGGCCCTGTCGTTCCTGCTGCTGGGCCTGCCGGTGCCGGTGCTGCTGACCGGCTCGATGCTGCCTGCCGGCGCCCCGGACAGCGACGCCTGGGGCAACCTGGGCGGCGCCCTGCAGTTGATGGCCACGGGCATCGAGAACGGCGTGCAGCTGTACTTCCACGGCCAGCTGCTGCACGGCGCCCGCACCTCGAAACTGCGCAGCGAAGCCTTCGATGCCTTTGCCAGCCTGCCACGCCAGCGCGACGGTCAGCGTGTCGACGCAGTACCGGCGCGCCTGGACTACCGACAGCCACGCCACACCGTGAACCTGGCGGTGCTGCCGGTGTTCCCGGGCTTGCAGGTGAGTCATTTGCGCGCCCTGCTCGGCAGCGGCGTGCAAGGCCTGTTGCTGGAATGCTACGGCAGCGGTACCGGGCCTTCCGATGACCAGGACCTGCTCGACGCCCTGCACGACGCCCGCGAAGGCGGCGTGCTGATCGCCGCCATCAGCCAGTGTCCGCAAGGGGCCGTGCATTTCGACACCTACGCCGCCGGTAGCCGCTTGCGCGACACCGGGCTGGTCAGTGGTGGCGGCATGACCCGCGAAGCCGCGCTGGGCAAGATGTTCGCCCTGCTGGGTGCGGGCCTCGATGTGCAAGCGGCCGAATACTGGTTCGCCCTGGACCTGTGCGGGGAACGGGCGCAGTAGAAAGTGGCGGAAGGCAGCGGGAGTCGAACCTGCCCGGGAACGGCTGCCGTCCCCAACCGGGTTTGAAGCCCGGCCGCGCCACCGGGCGCGATTGCCTTCCTTGAACTCAGTGCCCTGGTGCTTGTGCCAGGGCATTGTCGGCACGGACCTGACGCCGGTCACCGACCCGCCGGGTCAAGCCGATGCGATCAAAATACTCCAGCACCTGGATGCTGCGTTTGCGACCAATGCCCAGCACATCGCGAAAGGCCGCCACCTGCACCACCGGATCGTCACTGGCCAGCTGCAAGAGCATAGCTGCCATTTGTCGGATCGTGGCCTCAGGATAGAACAGATCGCGTACCACCTGGTGCACTTGCCCCAGCCTCGCCAGCTTGCGCAGCAACAGTCGAACCTCTGCTTCCTCTACCGCCGCCACCCTGCCCAGGTCACGCACCCAGGGCGGATCGAAGCCGCCTTGCGCCAGCATTGGCTGCAGTTGCTGCCAGAGCGCGGTGTCGGCATCGCTCAGGCGTACCCGATGCTCGGGCAGATGCAACCAGGGCCCGTTGCCGACCACCGCGCCGCTGGCCAGCAAGTCATCGAGCAGGCTGATGAACGCCGGGCGCTCCAGCGGCAAGGCTGCAAAGCGTCGCAGGCGATCGCGGTCAGGACCGAGCTGGTCGGGCTCCTGTTCATGGAATTGCGCCAGTTGCGCCAGCACCGCCTGTTTCAGCGCCTGCCAGCGCGCGTCGGTGAACAACAAGGGGCCTTGGCGTGTGGCAATGACGCTCACCTCGGCCGGCAGCTTCCAGCTGCTGCGCAGACGGTTGAACTGCCGCTCCAGGTGCTGCGGATCAAGGCCGGTCTCATCGTTGGCCAGCAATACCGGCAAGGCCTGCTCCAGGCTGTCGGCACTGGCCAGCCCCTGCAACTGGGCCAGGCGTGCCTCGCTACGCCGCTGGCGCGCCGGGGCGAAGGGATCGAGCACCCGGCCGCCGCCGAGGGTGCGTTGCGCGCTGTGGTCGCGCAGCACCAGGCGATCACCATGCACCGCCTGCAACGGCGCATTGACCTGCAACTGGGCGAACATGCGGCCACCGGGCAACAATTGCTCGCCCTGCAACAAGGCCACCCGCGCCGTGACATCCTGGGTGCCCAGGTGCACGTGGACCGGGCTGAAATGGATAAAACTGCGGGTCTCGCTGGCCAGCAGTTGCAGCTCGATATCGACCCGCTGGGTTGGCGCATGCAGCCACTCGGCGAGCAGCCAGTCGCCACGGTGAATCTGCGCCAGCTCCAGGCGCTCGGCGCTGATGTTCAAGGCCACCCGCTGCCCGGCCCAGGCCTCGACCACCGACTGGTTCTGCGCATGCAGCCCGCGCACCCGCACCGGCTTTGCCGCCCGGCCCAGCACCAGGGTGTCGCCCAGCTGGACCTGGCCATCCAGCGCCGTGCCGGTGACCACGATGCCCGCCCCGGCCACGGCAAAGGCGCGGTCTATTGCCAGGCGAAAGCCGCCCCGTCGGCTGCGTTCGCGGATCTGGCCCTGGGCTTCGAGCAACGCCCGGCGCAAGGTATCGACACCGTCGCCGGTCACGCTGGAGAGCGGGAACTGTGCAGCGTCCGCATACGGACCGGCTGCCAGCAAGGCAGCCACTTGTGCCCCCACCTCCCGCACCCGCTCCGGTTCGACCCGGTCGCACTTGCTGATCGCCACCAGCACACGGGGAATACCCAGCAGTTCGACGATGGCCAGGTGCTCGCGGGTCTGGGGCATCACCCCGTCATCCGCTGCCACCACTAGCAACACCAGGTCGACGCCCTGGGCACCGGCCAGCATGTTGTGGATAAAACGCTCGTGCCCCGGCACATCGATAAAGCCGGTCAAGGGCGCGCCTTCTTGCAGCGAAGCGTAGCGATAGCCCAGGTCGATGGTCATGCCGCGTTCGCGCTCCTCCCGGCGCTGGTCCCCGGCCTGGCCGGTCAGTGCTTCGAGCAAGGAGGTCTTGCCGTGGTCGATGTGCCCGGCGGTGCCGACGATCACCTCAAGGCCTCCGCCAGTTGCAGCCCGGACAACTGCGCCAGCCAGCCCGCCTCGTCATCCAGCTGACGCAAATCGAGCCACAGGGCATCGTCATCGATGCGCCCGAGCACCGGGATCGGCAGCGTTCGCAGTGCCGCTTCCAGACCGAGCAGGCTACGCCCGCGCCAGCGCCGGGCCTGTTGCGGGCGCAGGCACAGCGCGGCGCTGGGCAAGCGGGCGACGGGTTGGCTGCCGCTGCCGATCATGCTCAAGGCCGGCACTGCCTCGACCTGCCACTGCTCGCCGAGCACCTGTGCCAGCACCGGTGCCAGGCGCCGGGCCTGGGCGAGGATCTCGGCCTGGGGACGGGTCAGCAGGCGCAGGCTGGGCAGGCGCTCCGCCAGGCGGTCAGGGTTGCGGTACAGGCCCAGCACTGCTTCCAGAGCGGCCAGGGTCAGCTTGTCGACCCGCAGGGCACGCTTGAGGGGATTCTTCTTGATCCTGCTGATCAGCGCCTTGCGGCCGACGATGATGCCGGCCTGGGGCCCGCCCAGTAGTTTGTCGCCGCTGAAGGTAACGATGTCGGCACCGTCGACCAGGGCCTGGCGCACCGTGGGCTCGGCCGGCAGGCCCCAGCGCGTGAGGTCGAGCAGGCTGCCGCTGCCCAGGTCTTCCAGCAAGGGCAGCTCGTGCCGGTGCGCCAGCTGCGCCAACTCCGCTGTCGACACCTGGGTGGTGAAGCCCTGGATGCTGTAGTTGCTGCAATGCACGCGCATCAGCAGGCCGCTGCGCGGGCCGATGGCGGCTTCGTAGTCGCGGGCGTGGGTGCGGTTGGTGGTGCCCACCTCATGCAGCTTGACCCCGGCCCGGACCATGATGTCGGGGATGCGAAAGGCGCCGCCGATCTCGATCAGCTCACCGCGGGAGATGATGCCTTCCTTGCGCGCGCCCAGGCTGTTGAGCGCCAGCAGCACCGCCGCGGCATTGTTGTTGACCACGGTGACGGCCTCGGCACCGGTCAGCTCGCGGATCAGGCCTTCGATCAGGTCGTCGCGGTCGCCGCGCTTGCCGGTGGCCAGGTCGAATTCTAGGTTCAGCGGGTAGCGCGCGGCCATCTGCACCGCGTCGATGGCTTCGTCCGGCAGCAACGCCCGGCCAAGGTTGGTGTGCAGCACCGTGCCCGTGAGGTTGAACACCCGCCGTACCTGGCTGCGGTGCTGGACCGCCAGGCGTTCGCCCGCTCGCCCGGCCAGCACCGCCGGTGCCAGCTCAGACGCGTCCAGCTGGCCCTGGCGGGCCGGTTCGCGCAGGTCATCGAGCAACTGGCGCAAGGTGGCCAGCAAAGCATCACGGCCATAGCGGTCGATCAGCGCAAGGCAGGCGGGATGGCGCAGCAGGGTGTCGATGGAGGGTAAGCGAGCAGCGAGCGTCGTGACATTTACAGGCATTCAAAGGCTCCGGCCATATCCACTGTGGGAGCCGCCCGGGCCGGCGATGAGCCCGGCCCGGGTGACACATTTTCTGCGTCCGGATCACGACCGCTTCGCGGTCGATCGCAGGCTTCGCCAGCTCCCACACATTCCCACAAAAACCTGAGTGTAGACCCTAGGGCGCCAGCATCAGGTTCGGTGCCAGTCGCTGGTAGCCCTCCTGGTCCAGGCGCAGGTCCAGGGCCAGGCTCGCCAGGTCCGCCGACAAGGCTTCGGCCTCGGCATCGCACTCCAGGTAGAGCTGCTTGAGGTAGACCTTGCAACCCGGACAACACTCGGCCCGCAGCGGCGCCTTGCCGGCGGCATGGCGATCATCCTCGAGATTGAAGTACTCAAGCCCCTTGCTCTGCTCGCAATAGATGCACTTGACCCGCACCGCATGCCACTCGCAGGCACACAGCGAGCACACCAGGTAGCGCAGGCCGTTGAACTTGCCCCGGTGGCGGATCACCCCGGCCATGGCCGGCGAGCCGCAGGCCGGGCACTGGCAGAGGTTGTCGCCGGGTTTGAGCGTAGTGCCTGGCAGGCTCAACAGCCAGTGGCTCCAGGCCGCTTGCAGGGCCGCGCCGAGGAAGGGCACCAGCGCTGCCGGCACGGCGTTGTACTGCCCGGTCAGCAAGGCGATGCCCCACAGCTTGCGCTGCTCGGCGCTGGCGTCGCCCAAGGTGCTGACTGCAGCCTTGAGTTCGGCGCCAGCCGGTGAAGGAAAGCGCTGCAACAGCGCATCCAGCCAGGCCAGCCACTGCCCCTCGCGCACCAGGCTGTCGGCCGCCAGCGGCGGCAAACCGTGCTCCAGGCACAAGCGCTGGCGCTCGCTGTCCAGGGGAGGTGCCAGCGGTGGCTCATCCAGCAGGCTCTGCTGAATCCGGCACAAGCTGGCGATCAGCCGCAGGTAGTCGCCCAGCGCATGGTCTGCGGCCAGGCTGTCCAGACGCGCCGCCCGCAGGGCGAACAGGTTCGCGGGTGGCAGGTGCAGAAACGGCGGCGCACTGGCCGCCGCTTCGATCTGCCCGGGTTCGAGAATCGTACTCAAGCCATCATCCTTTTTTGCTGATGTGCGGGTCCTGCGGATCGTCGCGGGTCACTTCCCGATACCATAGCTCATGGTGCTTTTTCGCCCAGGCGCGGCTGACCCAGCCATGCAACATCGCGCTCCCCGAGCCCTTGATCCAGATCCCGGCGTAGATATGCACGATGATGCTCAGCACCAGCACGAAGGCCGCCAGAGCATGGAGCAAAGTGGCCAGGCGGATCGAACCGATGCCGAAGTACTGACTGAACCAGGCGCGCCAGATCACCACGCCGCTGAACAGCAGCACCAGCATGCACAGCAGCAGGGTCCAGAACAGTAGCTTCTGTCCGGGGTTGTACTTGCCGATCGGCGGCACGCCCTCCTCCTCGTTGCGCATCACCCGGTCGATGCGCCGCAGCCACAGCCGGTCATTGCTGATGAATACATTGGCACGCCAGAAGCGAATCACCAGGCCGAGGAAAAACACGAACATCGCCAGACCCAGGAACGGGTGCAGGATCCGCGTCCAGGGCCCGCCGCCGAACAGGTGGCTGAGCCAGAACAGCGCCGGATGGAACAGCGCCAGCCCCGACAACCCGGCCAGAATGAACAGGATCGCCACCAGCCAGTGGTTGCTCCGCTCATTGGCGTTGTAGCGCAGGATGGGTTTGTCGCTCATGGTCGTTCCTCCCCTGGCCCGCTGGATTTGCCTGGGTCATACACATGCACCGTCGGATCGACGACGTGCACGCTGGTGTCCGGCGCGCTCGGGTGCTCGTCCTCCTCCACCCGCTGCGGGCCGACCCGCACGTAATGGAAGAACCCGGCCAGCACCGCCGCGCCCATGGCCAGCAGCGCCAGCGGTTTGCTCACGCCTTTCCACAGCGCCACCATCGGGCTGATCACCGGCTGGTCCGGCAGGCCGGCATACAGTTTCGGCTGGTCGGCATGGTGCAGCACGTACATCACATGGGTACCGCCGACGCCATCGGGGTCGTACAGGCCGGCGTTGGCGAAGCCGCGCGACTTGAGGTCGACGATGCGCTCGGCGGCATGCTCCTTCATGTCCTCCTTGCTGCCGAACACGATCGCCCCGGTCGGGCAGGTTTTCACGCAGGCCGGCTCCAGCCCCACGGCCACGCGGTCGGAACACAGGGTGCACTTGTAGGCCTTGTGGTCCTTCTGCGAAATCCGCGGGATGTTGAACGGGCAACCGGTGATGCAGTAGCCGCAACCGATGCAGTGGTCCTGGTTGAAGTCGACGATGCCGTTGGCGTGCTTGATGATCGCCCCGGGGCTCGGGCAGGCCTTCAGGCAACCGGGATCGGCGCAGTGCATGCAGCCGTCCTTGCGGATCAGCCACTCCAGGTTGCCCTCGGCGTTTTCATGCTCGGTGAAGCGCATCAGGGTCCAGGTCTCTGCGCTCAGGTCGTGGGGGTTGTCGTAGGTGCCGTAGCTGTGGCCGACCTCGTCACGCAGCTCGTTCCATTCCGAGCAGGCGACCTGGCAGGCCTTGCAGCCGATGCACTTGGTGGTGTCGATCAGCTTGGCCACCTCTTCCTGCTGGCGGATCGACGGCGGCGGCGTGGTGGTGGCCGAACGGGCAATGATGTCTTGGCTGGCCATCAGATTTTCTCCACGTTGACCAGGAACGACTTGGATTCCGGGGTCTGGGTATTACCGTCACCGAGAAACGGCACCAGGGTGTTGGTCAGGTAGCCGTGGCGGGTCACGCCGGTAAAGCCCCAGTGCAGCGGAATGCCGATCTGGTGCACGGTCTGGTTGTTGACCTGCAGCGGACGTATGCGCTTGGTCACCACCGCCACGGCCTCGATATGCCCGCGCTTGCAGGTGACACGCACGCGGTCGCCGGCGGCGATGCCCTTCTCCTTGGCCAGCGCCTCGCCGATCTCGACGAACTGCTCCGGCTGGGTCACGGCATTGATCGGGCAATGCTTGGTCCAGAAGTGGAAGTGCTCGGTCAAGCGGTAGCTGGTGGCGGCATACGGGAAGTCCTTGGCTTGCCCGAGGCTGTCCCACACCGAATCGAACACGCGGCCGGCCGGGTTGCTGGTCGCCTGCTTGTTGTTCGGGTGCAGGGGGTTGATACCGATGGGCGTTTCGAACGGCTCGTAGTGCTCGGGGAACGGCCCTTCGGCCATCTTGTCGAGGGCGAAGAAACGCGCCACGCCTTCCGGGTTCATGATGAACGGGCTCATCCCCGCTTCCGGTGCCACATCAACCTTGTAGTCCGGCACGTCGGTACCGCCCCAGGCCTTGCCGTTCCACCACACCAGGCGCTTGTGCGGCGACCAGGGTTTGCCCTGCAGGTCGGCCGAGGCGCGGTTGTAGAGGATCCGCCGGTTGGCCGGCCAGGCCCAGGCCCAACCCGGGTTCTGCTTCATGCCGAACGGGTCGGCGTTGTCGCGCCGGGCCATCTGGTTGCCCTGCTCGGTCCAGCTGCCGCAGAAGATCCAGCAGCCCGAAGCGGTGCTGCCATCGTCCTTGAGCTGGGCGAAGCCGCCCAGTTGCTGCCCGGCCTTGATCGTCGCCCCGGTGGCGTCGGTGAGGTCGGCCACGGCGTAACCGTTGAACTCCTTGGCGATTTCCTCCGGCGAGGGCTCATGGGGCACCTTGTAGGGCCAGTTGAGCTTGAGGATGGATTCGGCCCAGGCCCCGCCCTCGCGCTGGTATCGCTCGCGCAGGCGCAGGAACAGCGCCGTCATGATCCACACGTCGGTACGGGCCTGGCCCGGCCCTTCGGCGCCCTTCCAGTGCCATTGCAGCCAGCGGCTGCTGTTGACCAGCGAGCCGTCTTCCTCGGCAAAGCAGGTGGTGGGCAGGCGGATCACCTCGGTCTGGATCTTGGCCGAGTCGACATCGTTGAACGGCCCGGCATTGCGCCAGAACTCCGAGGTCTCGGTGGCCAGCGGGTCCATCACCACCAGCCACTTGAGCTTGCTCAGGGCGGCGGTGACGCGGTTCTTGTCCGGCAAGGCGGCAATCGGGTTGAAGCCCTGGCAGAAGTAACCGTTGACCTGGTCCTTGGCCATCATGTCGAACATCTTCAACACGTCGTAACCGGCGATATCCAGCTTCGGCAGGTAGTCGTAGCCCCAATGGTTATCGGCCGTGGCGTTGGCGCCGTACCAGGCTTTCATCAGGCTCACGTGAAACTTGCCGTAGTTCTGCCAGTAGGACAGCTGCCCCGGCCGTATCGGCTTGGGCGCCCGTTTGGCGATGTAGGCGTCGTAGTCCTGCTCGGCATCCGCCGGCAGCGACAGGTAGCCCGGCAGCAGGTTGGAGAGCAGGCCCAGGTCGGTAAGGCCCTGGATATTGGAGTGACCGCGCAGGGCGTTGACCCCGCCCCCCGGCATGCCGACGTTGCCCAGCAACAACTGGACCATGGCCGCACTGCGGATGATCTGCGAGCCGATCGAATGCTGGGTCCAGCCCAGGGCATAGAGAATCGTCATGGTCTTGCCCGGTTGCGAGCAGGTGGCGATCTCTTCCCAGATCTTGCGCAGGCTGTCGACCGGCATGCCGCAGATCTGGCTGGCCAGCTCCAGGGTGTAGCGGCTGTAGTGCTGTTTCATCAGCTGATAGACGCAACGCGGGTCCTGCAGGGTCGGGTCGACCTTGGCAAAACCGTCCTCGCCCATCTCGTAGCCCCAGCCGGACTTGTCGGTGTAGCTGCGCTTGGCCGCGTCATAACCGCTGAACAGGCCATCCTCGAAGCTGAAGCCGGCTTTGACGATGAACGCCACGTCGGTGTAGTTGCGCACGTATTCGTGCTGGATCTTGTCTTCTGTCAGCAGGTAATTGATCAGCCCGCCCATGAAGGCGATATCCGTGCCGGTACGGATCGGCGCGTAATAGTCGGCCACCGAAGCGGTCCGGGTAAAACGCGGGTCGACCACGATCAGCCGGGCCTGGTTGTGGGCCTTGGCCTCGGTTACCCATTTGAAGCCACAGGGGTGGGCTTCTGCAGCGTTGCCACCCATCACCAGGATCAGATTCGCGTTGGCGATATCGGTCCAGTGGTTGGTCATGGCTCCACGGCCGTACGTCGGGGCAAGACTTGCCACCGTCGGGCCATGTCAGACACGTGCCTGGTTATCGAATCCCAGCATGCCGAGGCTGCGGATGACCTTGTGGGTCATGTAGCCGGCTTCGTTGGAGGACGCCGAAGCGGCCAGGAAACCCGTGGTCAGCCAGCGGTTGACCGTCTGGCCCTGGGCATTTTTCTCGACGAAGTTGGCGTCGCGGTCGGTCTTCATCAGGTCGGCGATGCGATCGAGCGCCTCGTCCCAGGATACCCGGGTCCATTCCTGACTGCCCGGCTTGCGCACCTGCGGGTACTGCAGGCGGTTGGGGCTGTGGATAAAGTCGAGCAGGCCGGCGCCTTTCGGGCACAGGGTGCCGCGGTTCACCGGATGGTCGGCGTCGCCTTCGATGTGGATGATGTTCTGGGCTACGTTCTTCGCCGCGTCGCCCTGGCTGTACATGATCAGGCCGCAGCCGACCGAACAGTACGGACAGGTGTTACGGGTTTCCTTGCTGTGCGCCAGCTTGAAGTGACGCACCTGCTCGGCGAAGGCCGGTGTAGGGGCCATGCCCAACGCAGCCAGGCTCGAACCTCCAAGGCCGACAGCGGCGACCTTGAAGAACTGCCGACGGTTGAGATCCATCGTGCACTCCTGATCAGGTGGTGGACGCGCGGGGCATTGCCGGCGTCTCTTGAACGATCACGGTGGCGGCATATTGATGGCCGCCACTTGATACTCTAGTCAAGATTTTCGGGAGTGCGATGAAAGCGGATTGCTGGTCGTAACAAAGCAAAACGCCCGATGCGGTGCACCGGGCGTCTTGAGGGTGTGGCGGTCAGCGTTTCGAATCAGAACGGAATATCGTCATCGAAGCTGTCGAAATCAGGTGCAGGCTGCGGAGCCGGCTGCTGTGGCGCCGGACGCTGAGGGGCTTGCTGCGGGCGCTGGGCCTGCTGGCGTGGCGCCTGGTTGTAGTTGCCGCCGCCCTGGTTACCGCCCTGGTTGTACTGGTTGCCACCGTCCTGGTTCTGCGGACGGCCGCCCAGCAGCTGCATGGTGCCCTGCATGTCGACGATGATTTCGGTGGTGTAGCGCTTGATGCCGTCTTTTTCCCACTCGCGGGTCTGCAGCTTGCCTTCGATGTAGACCTGCGAACCCTTGCGCAGGTATTCGCCGGCGATCTCGGCAACCTTGCCGAACATCGACACGCGGTGCCACTCGGTGCGCTCGACCTTCTGGCCGGTCTGCTTGTCGGTCCACTGCTCGCTGGTGGCCAGGCTCAGGTTGGTCACGGCGTTACCGTTGGGCAGGTAGCGGACTTCGGGATCCTGACCGCAGGTACCGACCAGAATGACTTTGTTAACCCCACGGGCCATAACGTTCTCCTAGGCTTCGCACGCTTCGGAGGCCGGGTTTACCAGGCGCTCCAGGGTCGTGCGATCCAAAATTTGTGTATCAAGTTTGATATAGATGGCGGCTTCATCGGCCACCACCACTGCGTCGGTCACACCCGGTACGGCCAGCAGCCGTTCGGTCAGTCCCGCCTCGCGGATCGCCTCGGCCGACAACGGCATGCGCAGGCTGGTCACGTACGGCGGTTCACGCATGCTGATGGCCACGATCCACCACAGTGCACACAGGGCTGCACAGCCCAGGAACACCGTGCTCAGGCCACCGTGCTGGAACAACCAGCCACCGAGAATTCCTCCCAGCGCGGCACCAAGGAACTGGCTGGTGGAATACACCCCCATGGCCGTGCCCTTGCCGCCGGCGGGCGACACCTTGCTCACCAGCGAAGGCAAGGATGCCTCCAGCAGGTTGAAGGCAGTAAAGAATATCACGGTGCCGATCACCAGTTGGTGCAAGTTGTCTGCCGACAGCCAGAAGAACAGCTCGGTGAGCATCAACACACTGACCGCGCCCAGCAGGACACGTTTCATCTTGCGCTTTTTCTCGCCGTAGATGATGAACGGGATCATTGCAAAAAATGAGATCAGCAAGGCAGTCAGGTACACCCACCAGTGCTCTTCCTTGGGCAGGCCGCCGCGCTCGACGAAGGCCAGGGGCAAGGCGACGAAGCTGGCCATCAGGATCGCATGCAGGACGAAGATACCCACGTCCAGGCGCAGCAAGTCGGGATGGCGCAGGGTCGGGCCGAGGGCCTGCTTGGCCACGCCCGACTCCCGGTGCTGCAAGGCCCCGTGGGACGCCGGCACCACGAAGGCGATCAGGCCGATGCCGACCAGGGCCATGGCGGCGGTGGCCAGGAACAGTCCGGACAGGCCGAAAGCGCGGGTCAGCAAGGGGCCGACCACCATGGCCACGGCGAACGACAGACCGATGCTCATGCCGATCATGGCCATGGCCTTGGTCCGGTGTTGCTCGCGGGTAAGGTCTGACAGCAGCGCCATCACTGCCGCCGAAATCGCCCCGGCACCTTGCAGGATTCGTCCGGCGATCACGCCCCAGATCGAGTCGGCCTGGGCCGCCAGTACGCTGCCCAGGGCAAAGATGACCAGGCCCAGGTAAATCACCGGGCGACGACCGATGCGGTCGGAAATGATCCCGAACGGAATCTGCAGGAATGCCTGGGTCAGGCCATAGGCGCCGATGGCCAGGCCGATCAGTGCCGGGGTGGCGCCCGCCAGGTCCATGCCATAGGTCGCCAGTACCGGCAGGACCATGAACATGCCCAGCATGCGAAAGGCGAACACCAGGGCCAGGCCGCTTGCGGCGCGGGTTTCGCTGCCACTCATGCCTTCGCTGTGGGTATCGTGCATGGATAAACCTCGTGTGAACCGGCGGCGATTCTACCAGTCCCATCGCCTAACGGCATCTACGCGACGCTTTGCCGCGTAATGGCAGGGCGCCGTATACTCAATCGTTTATGCCCGCCGAGCGAGGCCGCAGTGGACAAGATCCTGATACGTGGGGCACGCACCCACAACCTGAAGAACATCGACCTGACCCTGCCCCGGGACAAGCTGATCGTGATCACCGGCCTGTCCGGTTCCGGCAAGTCGTCGCTGGCCTTCGACACCCTGTATGCCGAGGGG
Source organism: Pseudomonas sp. BJa5 (assembly GCF_030272875.2). Classification (NCBI taxonomy): domain Bacteria; kingdom Pseudomonadati; phylum Pseudomonadota; class Gammaproteobacteria; order Pseudomonadales; family Pseudomonadaceae; genus Pseudomonas; species Pseudomonas sp. BJa5. Next base: position 19,021 of record NZ_JALRNG020000046.1, on the reverse strand, counting down.
CAGCGGCGTTACGTCGAATCGCTGTCGGCCTATGCCCGGCAGTTCCTGTCGATGATGGAAAAGCCCGACGTCGACACCATCGAAGGCCTGTCGCCGGCCATCTCCATCGAGCAGAAGTCGACTTCGCACAACCCGCGCTCGACCGTCGGTACCATTACCGAGATCTACGACTACCTGCGCCTGCTCTACGCCCGTGTCGGCACCCCGCGCTGCCCGGACCACGACATCCCGCTGGAAGCCCAGACCGTCAGCCAGATGGTCGACCTGGTGCTGGCCCAGCCCGAAGGCAGCAAGCTGATGCTGCTGGCCCCGGTAATCCGCGAGCGCAAGGGCGAGCACCTGGCGGTGTTCGACGAACTGCGCGCCCAGGGCTTCGTACGGGCCCGGGTCAATGGCAAGCTGTTCGAGCTCGATGAACTGCCCAAGCTGGATAAACAGAAAAAACACACCATCGACGTGGTGGTCGACCGCTTCAAGGTCCGTGAAGACCTGCAGCAGCGCCTGGCCGAGTCGTTCGAGACCGCGTTGAAGCTGGCCGACGGTATCGCCCTGGTGGCGTCGATGGACGACGAGCCGTTCGAGGAAATGATCTTCTCGGCCCGCTTCGCCTGCCCGATCTGCGGCCACGCCATCAGCGAGCTGGAACCCAAGTTGTTCTCCTTCAACAACCCCGCTGGCGCCTGCCCGACCTGCGACGGCCTGGGGGTCAAGCAGTTCTTCGACACCAAGCGCCTGGTCAACAATGAACTGACCCTGGCCGAAGGCGCGATACGCGGCTGGGACCGGCGCAACGTCTATTACTTCCAGATGCTCGGCTCGCTGGCCGCGCACTACGGTTTCAGCCTCGAGGTGCCGTTCGGCGAGCTCCCGGCCGAGCAACAGAAGGTCATCCTGCACGGCAGCGGCAAGCAGAACGTCGACTTCAAGTACCTCAACGATCGCGGCGATATCGTCAAGCGCTCGCACCCGTTCGAAGGCATCGTGCCCAACCTTGAGCGGCGCTACCGCGAGACCGAGTCGGCCACCGTGCGCGAAGAGCTGGCCAAGTTCCTCAGCACCCAGCCGTGCCCGGATTGCCGCGGCACCCGCCTGCGCCGCGAGGCGCGGCATGTGTGGGTGGGCGAGAAGACCTTGCCGGCGGTCACCAACCTGCCGATCGGCGACGCCAGCGACTACTTCGGTGGCCTCAAGCTGACCGGACGACGCGGCGAAATCGCCGACAAGATCCTCAAGGAAATCTGCGAGCGCCTGCAGTTCCTGGTCAACGTCGGTCTCGACTACCTGACCCTGGACCGCAGCGCCGACACCCTGTCCGGCGGCGAGGCCCAGCGTATTCGCCTGGCCAGCCAGATCGGCGCCGGCCTGGTGGGGGTGATGTATATCCTCGACGAGCCGTCCATCGGCCTGCACCAACGCGACAACGATCGCTTGCTGGCGACCCTCAATCACCTGCGCGATATCGGCAACACGGTGATCGTGGTCGAGCACGACGAAGATGCCATCCGCCTGGCCGACTACGTGGTCGACATCGGCCCGGGCGCCGGCGTGCATGGCGGCCAGATCGTCGCCGAGGGCTCTCCCGCCGAGGTCATGGCCCACCCGGACTCGCTGACCGGCAAGTACCTGTCCGGTCGGGTCAAGATTGCCGTGCCGGCCGAGCGCACCCCGCGCAACAAGAAGCTCGCCCTCAAGCTCAAGGGCGCCCGTGGCAACAACCTGCAGAATGTCGACCTGGAGATCCCGATCGGCCTGCTGACCTGTGTCACCGGCGTATCCGGCTCGGGCAAATCGACGCTGATCAACAACACCCTGTTCCCGCTCAGTGCTACGGCGCTGAACGGTGCCAGCAGCCTGGAAGCCGCGCCCCACGACAGTTGTGACGGCCTGCAGCACCTGGACAAGGTGGTCGACATCGACCAGAGCCCGATCGGCCGTACCCCGCGCTCGAACCCGGCGACCTACACCGGGCTGTTCACGCCGATTCGTGAACTGTTCTCCGGGGTGCCGGAGTCGCGCTCGCGCGGTTACGGCCCGGGACGATTCTCCTTCAACGTCAAGGGCGGACGCTGCGAGGCGTGCCAGGGCGACGGCCTGATCAAGGTCGAGATGCACTTCTTGCCGGACATCTACGTGCCGTGCGACGTGTGCAAGAGCAAGCGCTACAACCGCGAAACCCTGGAGATCAAGTACAAGGGCAAGAACATCCACGAGGTGCTGGAAATGACCATCGAGGAAGCCCGCGAGTTCTTCGATGCGGTGCCGGCCCTGGCGCGCAAGCTGCAGACCCTGATGGATGTCGGCCTGTCCTACATCAAGCTGGGGCAGTCGGCGACCACCCTCTCCGGCGGCGAGGCGCAACGGGTCAAGCTGTCACGCGAGTTGTCCAAGCGCGATACCGGCAAGACCCTGTACATCCTCGACGAGCCGACCACGGGGCTGCATTTCGCCGATATCCAGCAATTGCTCGATGTCTTGCACCGCCTGCGCGACCACGGCAACACCGTGGTGGTGATCGAGCACAACCTGGACGTGATCAAGACCGCCGACTGGATTGTCGACCTCGGCCCCGAGGGCGGCTCCAAGGGCGGCCAGATCATCGCCTTCGGTACGCCTGAAGAAGTGGCCGGGATGAAGCAGTCCCACACCGGCCATTACCTCAAGCCGTTGTTGGAGCGCGACCGCGCTTGACCCTGTAGGAGCGGGCTTGCCCCGCGATTGCGGTGAATCTGTGACACCGCGATCGCGGGACAAGCCCGCTCCTACAGAACAAAAAAGCCCCGCACTGGCGGGGCTTTTTGTTTCGGCAAACTTACATCTGCGACTGCAGGTAGTTCTCCAGGCCGATGGACTTGATCAGGCCCTGCTGCTTCTCCAGCCAGTAGGCGTGATCTTCCTCGGTATCAGCCAGTTGCAGGCGCAGGATGTCGCGGCTGATGTAGTCCTTGTGCAGTTCGCACAACTCGATGCCCTTGCACAGCGCAGCGCGCACCTTGTACTCCAGGCGCAGGTCGGCGGCGAGCATCTCCGGTACCGTGGCGCCGACGTCCAGGTCATCGGGACGCATGCGCGGCGTGCCTTCGAGCATGAGGATACGACGCATCAGGGCATCGGCGTGTTGCGTCTCTTCTTCCATCTCGTGGTTGATACGCTCGTAGAGCTTGCTCAGGCCCCAGTCTTCGTACATGCGCGAGTGGATGAAATATTGGTCGCGTGCCGCCAGTTCGCCCGTCAGCAACGTGTTGAGATAATCGATTACGTCCGGGTGACCTTGCATCGCCCTGCTCTCCCTGTTCGAAAGTAATAGTTTGAACCAGGATGACTCGAAGGTCACTGAGATTCGGGCAAAACATGCGAAAAAAGCAGGTAAACGGTAGTGATATTCATTGAAAAACCGCCCAAATGAGGGCGGTTCTTCTTATCACTTCGACTTAGGCGATATTTATGCCCAAAGCCTTGGCAACCCCTTCCCCATAGGCCGGATCGGCCTTGAAGAAGTGCCGCAGCTGGCGCTCGACGACATCGACGCTAACACCTGCCATGGCCCCGGCGATGTTGCTGATCAACAGGGCCTTCTGCTCGGCGTTCATCAAGCGGAACAGCGCACCGGCATGGCTGTAGTAGTCGGTGTCTTCGCGGTGATCATAGCGGCCCGCCACGCCGTTAAGGGCCAGCGCCGGTTCAGCATGTTGCGGCGCCTGCTTCGGCGCATTGGCGTAGCTATTGGGCTCGTAGTTCGGCGCCGCACCACCATTGCTGCCAAACGCCATGGCGCCGTCACGTTGGTAGGTGTTCACCGGGCTGCGTGGGGCGTTTACCGGCAGTTGCTGATGGTTGGTACCGACCCGGTAGCGATGGGCGTCAGCGTAGGCGAATACGCGGCCCTGGAGCATGCGGTCGGGCGACAGACCGACCCCCGGGACCATGTTGCTCGGACCGAACGCCGCCTGTTCCACTTCGGCGAAGTAGTTGAGCGGATTGCGGTTGAGCTCCAGCTCGCCGACCTCGATCAGCGGGTAGTCTTTCTGCGACCAGGTCTTGGTCACATCGAACGGGTTTTCGTCGCGGGAGGCCGCTTCCTCTTCGCTCATGACCTGGATGCAGACTGCCCATTTCGGGAAATCACCGCGCTCGATCGCCTCGAACAGGTCACGCTGGGCGTAATCCGGATCGGTACCGGCCAGACGCGCCGCGTCGGCAGGCGAGAGGTTCTTGATGCCCTGCTTGGTCTTGAAGTGCCATTTGACCCAGGTCCGCTGGCCCTGCGCATTGATCAGGCTGTAGGTGTGGCTGCCGAAACCGTGCATGTGGCGGTAGCCATCCGGGATGCCGCGATCGGAGAACAGGATGGTGACCTGGTGCAGCGCTTCCGGGGAGTGCGACCAGAAATCCCACATCGCCTGGGGGCTTTTCAGGTTGCTTTGCGGGAGACGCTTCTGGGTGTGGATAAAGTCGGGGAACTTCAGCGGGTCGCGAATGAAGAACACCGGGGTGTTGTTGCCGACGATGTCCCAGTTGCCTTCTTCGGTGTAGAACTTGAGAGCAAAACCGCGCGGATCACGCTCGGTGTCCGCCGAGCCACGCTCGCCACCGACGGTAGAGAAACGCAGGAAGGTCTCGGTCTGCTTGCCCACCTCGCTGAACAGCCGCGCGCTGGTGTAGCGGGTGATATCGCGGGTTACCGTGAAGGTGCCATAGGCGCCCGAACCTTTTGCGTGAACACGACGCTCAGGGATGTTCTCGCGGTTGAAGTGCGCGAGCTTTTCGATCAGGTGGAAATCATCCAGCAACAACGGCCCCCGCGGACCTGCAGAACGCGAGTTCTGGTTGTCGGCAACCGGTGCGCCGCTGGCGGTGGTCAGTGTCTTGCTCTGGCTCATGCGTAATCTCCCTATCGGTCTCGAACTGCCGGCTAATCGGCCTGGAACGAGTATCGACCAGGAGTATTACAAGAACAAATTCATTACGTGACTCAGATCAATAGAATGCTTCAATACATACAGATACAAAAAACCGGGCACTGGGCCCGGTTTTCTGTTTCAGACTGTCGCCTTACTCAGCAGCTTCTACCGAGCCACCGACAGGACGATCAACCAGCTCGACGTACGCCATAGGTGCGTTATCGCCAGCGCGGAAGCCGCACTTGAGGATACGCAGGTAGCCGCCCTGACGGGTGGCATAGCGCTTGCCCAGATCGTTGAACAGCTTACCAACGGCTTCTTTCGAACGGGTACGGTCGAAAGCCAGACGACGGTTAGCTACGCTGTCTTCCTTGGCCAGGGTGATCAGCGGCTCGGCAACGCGGCGCAGTTCCTTGGCTTTTGGCAGGGTAGTTTTGATCAGCTCGTGCTCGATCAGCGACACCGCCATGTTCTGGAACATGGCTTTGCGGTGAGAGCTGGTACGGCTCAGGTGACGTCCACTTTTACGATGACGCATGATTCATTCCTTACCAAACACTACGTTCGGTGATTACGACGATCAGGCAGTCGCCTTGTCGTCCTTCTTAAGACTTGCAGGCGGCCAGTTGTCGAGGCGCATGCCGAGGGACAGACCACGGGAGGCCAGAACGTCCTTGATTTCGGTCAGGGACTTCTTGCCCAGGTTCGGAGTCTTCAACAGTTCTACTTCGGTGCGCTGAATCAGATCGCCGATGTAGTAAATGTTCTCCGCCTTAAGGCAGTTGGCCGAACGTACGGTCAATTCCAGATCGTCAACCGGACGAAGCAGGATCGGATCGATCTCGTCTTCCTGTTCGACTACCACAGGTTCGCTGTCACCTTTGAGGTCGACGAACGCAGCCAGCTGCTGTTGCAGGATGGTTGCAGCACGACGGATAGCCTCTTCAGGATCCAGGGTACCGTTGGTTTCCAGATCAATAACCAGCTTGTCCAGGTTAGTACGCTGTTCGACACGGGCGTTTTCCACCACGTATGCGATACGGCGAACCGGGCTGAACGAAGAGTCCAGCTGCAAGCGACCAATGCTGCGGCTTTCGTCTTCATCGCTCTGACGCGAATCGGCCGGTTCATAACCACGACCACGAGCTACGGTGAGCTTCATGTTCAGGGCGCCGTTGGACGCCAGGTTAGCGATTACGTGATCGGGGTTAACGATCTCGACATCATGATCCAGCTGAATATCGGCAGCGGTAACCACCCCCGAACCCTTTTTCGACAAGGTCAGCGTAACTTCGTCACGACCGTGCAGTTTGATAGCCAGGCCTTTCAGGTTCAACAGGATTTCAATGACGTCTTCCTGTACACCTTCGATTGCCGAGTACTCGTGGAGTACGCCGTCAATCTCGGCCTCGACTACTGCACAGCCAGGCATGGAGGACAACAGGATGCGGCGCAGCGCGTTGCCCAGGGTATGGCCAAAGCCACGCTCGAGAGGCTCGAGCGTGATTTTAGCGCGGGTTGGACTGACGACCTGCACATCAATGTGGCGGGGCGTCAGGAACTCATTTACCGAAATCTGCATGGATGCACCTATTTTCTAGCCCTTACTTGGAGTAGAGCTCGACAATCAGGCTTTCGTTGATGTCGGCGGACAGGTCGCTGCGAGCAGGAACGTTCTTGAAAACGCCCGACTTCTTGGCAGCATCCACGTCTACCCACTCAACGCGGCCACGCTGGGCGCACAGTTCAAGGGCTTGAACAATGCGCAGCTGGTTCTGCGATTTCTCGCGAACTGCGACCACGTCACCCGGACGAACTTGGTAGGATGGAATGTTTACAGTCTTGCCGTTAACGCTGATCGCTTTGTGCGAAACCAGCTGACGGGATTCGGCACGAGTAGCGCCAAAGCCCATGCGGTAAACGACGTTATCCAGACGGCATTCGAGCAGTTGCAGCAGGTTCTCACCAGTAGCGCCTTTCGACGAGGCTGCTTGCTTGTAGTAACCGCTGAACTGACGCTCGAGAACGCCGTAGATGCGACGTACTTTTTGCTTCTCACGCAGCTGGGTGCCGTAGTCGGACTGACGACCGCGGCGCTGACCGTGGATACCTGGGGCTGCTTCGATGTTGCACTTCGATTCCAGAGCGCGAACGCCGCTCTTCAGGAACAGATCGGTGCCTTCACGACGAGACAGTTTGCATTTTGGACCAATGTAACGTGCCATTTATCTGTCTCCTGATTACACGCGGCGCTTCTTCGGCGGACGGCACCCGTTGTGCGGGATTGGCGTCACGTCGGTGATGCTGGCGATCTTATAGCCACAACCGTTCAGAGCACGAACAGCGGACTCACGACCTGGACCTGGACCCTTGACGTTGACGTCGAGGTTCTTCAGACCATATTCCAGCGCAGCTTGACCAGCACGTTCAGCAGCTACCTGAGCAGCGAACGGGGTGGACTTGCGGGAACCGCGGAAACCCGAACCGCCGGAGGTAGCCCAGGACAGAGCGTTACCTTGACGATCGGTGATGGTCACGATGGTGTTGTTGAAAGACGCATGGATGTGGGCGATGCCATCAACCACTGTCTTTTTGACTTTCTTACGAGGACGAGCAGCAGGTTTTGCCATTTCTAAATTCCTGTCGATTCGCTGGTGCGATTACTTGCGGATCGGCTTACGCGGACCTTTACGGGTACGCGCGTTGGTCTTGGTACGCTGACCGCGTACTGGCAGACCCCGACGATGACGCAGGCCGCGGTAGCAACCCAGGTCCATCAAACGCTTGATTTTCATGTTGATGTCACGACGCAGATCACCCTCGGTGATGTACTTCGCAACTTCAGTACGCAGCGATTCAACCTGCTCGTCGCTCAGATCCTTGATCTTTGCGGCTGGGTTGACCCCAGTGGCTTCGCAGATCTTCTGCGAAGTAGTGCGACCAACACCATAGATGTAGGTCAGCGAGATAACAGTATGCTTGTTATCTGGAATGTTGACGCCTGCAATACGGGCCATTCAGTGGGACTCCAATTGACAGCTACCTACGCCCCGGAAGCCAAGAAATAGGGCGCGAGATAATATCGCTGTAGAAACAATTAATCAACCCAGCAGCACACTAGCTGCTGGGTTTGAAGCGCAGATCACACTCAGCCTTGGCGCTGCTTGTGACGTGGTTCCGCACTGCAAATTACTCGAACGACACCTTCGCGGCGAATAATTTTGCAGTTACGGCACAGCTTTTTCACCGATGCACGAACTTTCATCACCAACTCCTCGAACCTTAAGGGTCTCTCAGCGCAGCAAACCGCTGCCACCGTAGCCTTTCAGGTTGGCTTTCTTCATCAGGGATTCGTACTGGTGCGAAACGAGGTGCGATTGTACTTGGGACATGAAGTCCATCACAACCACTACCACGATCAGCAACGAGGTCCCGCCAAGGTAGAACGGAACGTTTGCCGCAACCACCAGGAACTGGGGAAGCAGGCACACGGCCGTCATATAAAGAGCACCGAACATGGTCAAGCGGGTCAGAACGCCATCAATGTAGCGCGCCGACTGCTCACCTGGACGGATGCCCGGAATAAAGGCACCGGACTTCTTCAGGTTCTCCGCTACGTCTTTCGGATTGAACATCAACGCCGTATAGAAGAAGCAGAAGAAAATGATCCCTGCACTAAACAGCAGAATATTCAACGGCTGACCAGGAGCGATCGACTGCGAGATGTCCTGCAACCAGCCCATACCTTCGGACTGACCGAACCAGGCACCCAGCGAAGCCGGGAACAGCAAGATGCTGCTCGCGAAAATGGCAGGAATAACGCCCGCCATGTTCACTTTCAGCGGCAAGTGGCTGGTCTGCGCAGCGAAGACCTTGCGGCCCTGCTGACGCTTGGCGTAGTGAACGGCGATACGACGCTGACCACGCTCAATGAACACCACAAAACCGATAATCGCTACTGCCAGCAAACCGATAGCGACCAGGGCGAAAATGTTGATATCGCCTGTACGCGCAGACTCGAAAGACTGCCCGATTGCTCTCGGAAGACCGGCGACGATACCTGCGAAGATCAACATCGAGATACCGTTGCCTACACCGCGCTCGGTGATCTGCTCGCCCAGCCACATCATGAACATTGCGCCGGCCACGAAGGTGGACACCGCAACGAAATGGAAGCCAAAGCCTGCAGAAAACGCCACGCCCTGACCGGCCAGACCAATGGACATGCCAATGGCCTGGACCAGCGCCAGGATTACGGTGCCGTAGCGGGTGTACTGGCTGATCTTGCGACGGCCAGCTTCACCTTCCTTCTTCAACTGCTCCAGCTGCGGGCTGACGGCGGTCATCAGCTGCATGATGATCGATGCCGAGATGTACGGCATGATCCCCAGTGCAAAGATGCTCATCCGTTCCAGCGCGCCGCCGGAAAACATGTTGAACAAGCTAAGAATGGTCCCCTCATTCTGTCGAAACAGTTCCGCCAGCCGGTCCGGGTTGATACCTGGAACTGGGATGTGTGCGCCTATCCGGTAGACGATGATCGCCAGGAACAGAAAACGCAGACGAGCCCAGAGTTCAGACATCCCGCCTTTGCCGAGCGAAGAGAGAGCACCTTGCTTAGCCATTTATTCCTCGAACTTGCCGCCAGCTGCTTCGATAGCCGCGCGCGCACCTTTGGTGGCTGCGATACCCTTGATGGTGACTGCGCGAGTAACTTCGCCCGACAGCATGATTTTCACGCGCTGTACGTTCTGGTTAATCACGTTGGCATCCTTCAGGGATTGCACGGTGACAACGTCGCCTTCCACTTTGGCCAGCTCGGACAGACGCACTTCGGCGCGGTCCATGGCTTTCAGGGAAACGAAGCCGAACTTCGGCAGACGACGGTGCAGCGGCTGTTGACCGCCTTCAAAGCCTGGAGCGATGGTGCCACCGGAACGGGAGGTCTGACCTTTGTGACCACGGCCACCAGTCTTACCCAAACCGCTACCGATACCACGACCCGGACGATGCTTCTCGCGACGGGAACCCGGCGCTGGACTCAGATCATTGAGTTTCATCGATTAACCCTCGACGCGCAGCAGGTAGTAAGCCTTGTTGATCATCCCGCGGTTCTCGGGAGTATCCTGGACTTCTACAGTGTGACCGATGCGACGCAGACCCAGACCCTTAACGCACAGTTTGTGGTTAGGGAGACGGCCGGCGGTGCTCTTGATCAGCGTAACTTTAACGGTAGCCATGATCAGCGGATCTCCTCAACGCTCTTGCCGCGCTTGGCAGCAATGGACTCAGGAGATTGCATAGCCTTCAGACCCTTGAAAGTGGCGTGAACCACGTTTACAGGGTTGGTCGAGCCGTAGCACTTGGCCAGGACGTTCTGAACGCCAGCAACTTCCAGGACGGCACGCATTGCGCCACCGGCGATGATACCGGTACCTTCGGAGGCAGGCTGCATGTACACCTTCGACGCGCCGTGGGCGGACTTGGTAGCGTACTGCAGGGTGGTGCCGTTCAGGTCAACCTGAATCATGTTGCGGCGAGCAGCTTCCATGGCTTTCTGGATCGCGGCTGGAACTTCGCGCGATTTGCCACGGCCGAAGCCGACACGACCTTTACCATCACCCACCACGGTCAGCGCGGTGAAAGTGAAGATACGGCCGCCTTTTACGGTTTTGGCAACGCGGTTAACTTGAACCAGCTTCTCGATGTAGCCTTCGTCGCGCTTTTGATCGTTATTTGCCATAACTTAGAACTCCAGCCCGCCTTCACGCGCACCATCAGCCAGCGCTTTAACGCGGCCATGGTACTTGAAGCCCGAACGGTCAAAGGCAACTTGAGATACACCGGCGGCTTTCGCGCGCTCAGCTACCAGCTTGCCAACCTTAGTGGCCGCGTCGATGTTGCCGGTGGCGCCATCACGCAGGTCTTTGTCCAAAGTCGAGGCGCTGGCCAGGACTTTGCTGCCGTCGGCCGAAATGACCTGGGCGTAGATGTGCTGCGAGGAGCGGAACACGCAGAGACGCACGACTTCGAGTTCGTGCATTTTCAGGCGTGCTTTGCGAGCGCGACGCAGTCGAGTAACTTTTTTGTCGGTCATTTGCTAGGCCCTACTTCTTCTTGGCTTCTTTACGACGGACGACTTCGTCCGCGTAACGCACACCCTTGCCTTTGTACGGCTCTGGTGGACGGAAGTCGCGGATTTCAGCGGCCACCTGACCTACCAGCTGCTTGTCGATACCCTTGATCAGGATATCGGTCTGGCTTGGGGTCTCTGCGGTGATACCGGCCGGCAGTTCGTAATCCACTGGATGCGAGAAGCCGAGCGCCAGGTTCAGGACGGTGCCTTTAGCCTGTGCCTTGTAACCAACACCGACCAGCTGGAGCTTGCGCTCGAAGCCTTGGCTTACGCCCTGGACCATGTTGTTTACCAGGGCACGGGTAGTACCGGCCATAGCGCGGGTTTGTTGATCGCCGTTGCGAGCAGCGAAACGCAGCTCACCAGCTTCTTCAACGATTTCAACCGACGAGTGAACATTCAGTTCGAGAGTGCCCTTGGCACCCTTCACCGAAAGCTGTTGGCCGACGAATTTGACTTCGACACCGGCTGGCAGCTTAACGGGGTTCTTAGCGACGCGAGACATGCTTATCCCCCCTTAGAACACTGTGCAGAGAACTTCGCCGCCGACACCGGCAGCGCGCGCAGCACGATCAGTCATCACACCCTTGTTGGTGGAGACGATAGACACGCCCAGACCGCCACGTACTTTTGGCAGTTCTTCGACGGACTTGTACTGACGCAGGCCTGGACGACTTACGCGCTTGACTTCCTCGATGACCGGACGGCCTTCGAAGTATTTCAGCTCGATGGACAGCGATGGTTTGACTTCGCTGCTGACCTGGTAGCCAGCGATGTAACCTTCGTCTTTCAGAACTTTGGCTACCGCAACCTTCAGAGTCGACGAAGGCATGCTTACGACGGACTTTTCAGCCATCTGGGCATTACGGATGCGAGTTAGCATGTCCGCTAACGGGTCCTGCATACTCATGGGCTAGACGCTCCTGATACAAGAAAAATTAGCCTCTCGGCTACTACAGTCGCCTGAGATCGCCAGGTCAAAAAACCCGGGCTCAGGAGAGCCGGTCATTCTAGACAGTTCCCAGAAACGAAACAAGCCCCATAAGGGGCTTGTTTCGTTGCAAGGTCACCGGTGGTCGGAAGATTGCTCCCCCGCCACCTGGACGCTGCCGGTACGTCTTACCAGCTGGCTTTAACCAGACCTGGAACGTCACCGCGCATTGCTGCTTCACGCAGCTTGTTACGGCCGAGGCCGAACTTGCGGTAAACGCCGTGTGGACGACCGGTGATGCGGCAGCGGTTACGCAGGCGCGAAGCGCTGGCATCACGTGGCTGCTTCTGCAGAGCTACAACAGCAGCGAAACGCTCTTCTGGAGTTGCTTCCAGGTTGACGATGGTCGCTTTCAGCTCGGCACGCTTCTTGGCGTACTTGGCAACAGTGAGCTGACGCTTCAGCTCACGGTTTTTCATGCTCTTCTTGGCCATTTTCCTACTCCAATCAGTTGCGGAACGGGAATTTGAAAGCACGCAGCAGAGCGCGGCCTTCGTCATCGTTCTTGGCAGTGGTGGTCAGGGTAATGTCCAGACCGCGCAGAGCATCGATCTTGTCGTAGTCGATTTCCGGGAAGATGATCTGCTCTTTCACGCCCATGCTGTAGTTGCCACGACCGTCGAAGGACTTGGCATTCAGGCCGCGGAAGTCGCGAACCCGAGGCAGGGAGATCGCCAGCAGGCGGTCCAGGAATTCGTACATACGATCACGGCGCAGGGTAACTTTAACGCCGATCGGCCAGCCCTCACGGACTTTGAAGCCCGCGATGGATTTCCGAGCGAAAGTCACAACGGCTTTCTGACCGGTGATCTTTTCCAGGTCAGCAACAGCGTGCTCGATGACTTTTTTGTCGCCGACAGCTTCGCCCAGACCCATGTTCAGGGTGATCTTGGTAACGCGCGGAACTTCCATCACGTTCGCCAGCTTAAGTTCTTCCTTAAGCTTGGGAGCAATTTCCTTCCGGTAAATCTCTTTCAGTCGTGCCATGGTCTTCTACCTAGCAGTGTTCAAGCATCAACCGCTTTTTGGGTCGACTTGAAGACACGAATTTTCTTGCCGTCTTCTACTTTGAAACCAACGCGGTCAGCCTTGTTGGTTTCGCCGTTGAAAATGGCGACGTTGGAAGCGTGCAGTGGCGCTTCTTTCTCGACGATACCGCCTTGTACGCCCGACATCGGGTTAGGCTTGGTATGACGCTTCACCAGGTTGATCCCACCAACGACCAGACGGTCGTCAGCGAGAACCTTGAGCACCTTACCGCGCTTACCTTTGTCTTTGCCGGCGATCACGATGATCTCGTCGTCACGACGAATCTTTTGCATGTCGGATCTCCTTACAGCACTTCTGGGGCGAGCGAGACGATCTTCATGAACTTCTCGGTACGAAGTTCACGGGTCACTGGCCCAAAGATACGGGTGCCGATCGGCTCTTGCTTGTTGTTCAGCAGAACAGCAGCATTGCCATCAAAGCGGATGATGGAGCCGTCAGCACGACGGACACCGTGGCGAGTGCGGACTACAACAGCAGTCATCACTTGGCCTTTCTTCACTTTACCGCGAGGAATTGCTTCCTTGACGGTTACCTTGATGATGTCACCGATGCCGGCGTAACGACGGTGCGAACCGCCGAGAACCTTGATGCACATGACGCGACGAGCGCCGCTGTTATCGGCCACATCGAGCATGGATTGAGTCTGAATCATAAAATTTCTCCGACCCTTAGCCCTTAGACTTCAACAGCGCGTTCGAGAACTTCAACCAGTGCCCAGGACTTGGTCTTGGCCAGCGGACGGGTTTCACGGATGGAAACCTTGTCGCCGATCTTGCACTGGTTGGCTTCGTCGTGCGCGTGCAGCTTAGTCGAACGCTTAACGTATTTACCGTAGATCGGGTGCTTTACGCGACGCTCGATCAGGACGGTGATGGTCTTGTCCATCTTGTCGCTGACGACACGGCCAGTCAGCGTACGGACGGTTTTTTCAGCTTCAGCCATGATCACTTACCTGCCTGCTGGTTGAGCACAGTTTTCACGCGAGCGATGTCACGCTTAACTTGCGAGAGCAGGTGCGACTGCCCCAACTGGCCAGTTGCTTTCTGCATACGCAGATTGAACTGGTCGCGCAGCAAGCCGAGCAGTTGCTCGTTCAGTTGCTGTGCTGATTTTTCACGAAGTTCATTCGCTTTCATCACATCACCGTCCGCTTAACAAAGGAGGTGGCGAGAGGCAGCTTTGCAGCCGCCAAGGCGAAAGCCTCACGCGCCAGCTCTTCAGAAACACCCTCGATCTCGTACAGGACTTTGCCTGGCTGGATCTGGGCAACCCAGTATTCCACGGAACCTTTACCTTTACCCATCCGCACTTCGAGAGGCTTCTTGGAGATCGGCTTGTCCGGGAACACACGGATCCAGATTTTACCGCCACGTTTTACGTGACGGGTCAGAGCACGACGTGCCGACTCAATCTGGCGGGCGGTGAGACGACCGCGAGCAACAGCTTTCAGGGCGAACTCGCCGAAGCTGACCTTGCTACCGCGCAGTGCCAGACCACGGTTGTGGCCAGTCATCTGCTTGCGGAATTTTGTACGCTTTGGTTGCAACATTTGGCGTACCCCTTACTTAGCAGCTTTTTTACGAGGCGCTGGTGCTTGTGGTTTCAGTTCTTCTTGGCGACCACCAATTACTTCGCCTTTGAAGATCCAAACCTTGACACCGATCACACCGTAGGTGGTGTGAGCTTCGTAGGTGGCATAGTCGATATCGGCACGCAGGGTGTGCAGTGGCACACGACCTTCGCGATACCATTCAGTACGTGCGATCTCAGCACCGCCGAGACGACCGCTCACCTGGATCTTGATGCCTTTGGCACCAATGCGCATGGCGTTCTGTACGGCGCGCTTCATGGCGCGACGGAACATCACACGACGCTCCAGCTGCTGAGCTACGCTCTGAGCTACCAGCATACCGTCGAGTTCCGGCTTGCGGATCTCTTCGATGTTGATGTGCACAGGCACACCCATCTGCTTGGTCAGGTCCTGACGCAGTTTTTCAACATCTTCACCTTTCTTCCCGATAACGATACCTGGACGAGCGGTGTGGATGGTGATGCGTGCAGTTTGAGCCGGACGATGGATATCGATACGGCTAACGGACGCGCTTTTTAGTTTGTCTTGGAGGTACTCACGCACATTCAGATCTGCGAGCAAATAGTCCGCATAAGTCCGACCGTCTGCGTACCAGACGGAGGTGTGCTCCTTGACGATTCCCAGGCGAATGCCAGTGGGATGTACTTTCTGACCCATCTGATCGACTCCGTTACTTGTCCGCAACCTTGACAGTGATATGGCAAGACCGCTTGACGATGCGATCAGCGCGGCCTTTGGCACGCGGCATGATGCGCTTCAGCGAACGCCCTTCGTTGACGAAAACGGTGGAGACCTTCAGGTCATCAACGTCTGCGCCTTCGTTATGCTCGGCGTTGGCTACGGCCGACTCGAGGACTTTCTTCATGATTTCAGCGGCTTTTTTGCTGCTGAAAGCCAACAGGTTGAGCGCTTCGCCCACCTTCTTCCCGCGGATCTGGTCGGCGACCAAGCGGGCTTTCTGGGCGGAGATTCGAGCGCCCGACAACTTAGCGGCTACTTCCATTTCCTAACCCCTTAACGCTTGGCTTTCTTGTCAGCCACGTGCCCGCGATAGGTGCGGGTACCGGCGAACTCGCCCAGTTTATGGCCGACCATGTCTTCGTTCACGAGAACTGGGACGTGTTGACGACCGTTATGTACCGCGATGGTCAGACCGACCATTTGTGGCAGGATCATGGAACGGCGCGACCAGGTCTTAACTGGTTTGCGATCGTTCTTTTCCGCCGCCACTTCGATCTTCTTCAGAAGGTGAAGATCGATAAAAGGACCTTTTTTCAGAGAACGTGGCACTGTCGTATCCCTCTAGTTACTTGCGACGACGGACAATCATGTTGTCGGTACGCTTATTACCACGGGTCTTCGCACCCTTGGTCGGGAAGCCCCATGGCGATACCGGATGACGACCACCGGAGGTACGACCTTCACCACCACCATGTGGGTGGTCAACCGGGTTCATGGCAACACCACGAACGGTTGGGCGAACGCCGCGCCAGCGTTTGGCACCAGCTTTACCCAGCGAACGCAGGCTGTGCTCGGAGTTCGAGACTTCGCCCAGGGTCGCACGGCACTCAGCCAGGACTTTACGCATTTCACCAGAGCGCAGACGCAGGGTCACATAGACACCTTCGCGAGCGATCAGCTGAGCCGAAGCACCAGCGGAACGAGCGATCTGAGCACCTTTGCCCGGCTTCAGTTCGATGCCGTGAATGGTGCTACCCACTGGGATGTTGCGCAGTTGCAGGGAGTTGCCTGGCTTGATTGGAGCCAGAGCGCCTGCGATCAGCTGGTCGCCAGCAACAACGCCTTTAGGGGCGATGATGTAGCGGCGCTCGCCGTCTGCGTAGCACAGCAGTGCGATGTGAGCAGTACGGTTTGGATCGTATTCGATACGCTCGACAGTGGCGACGATGCCATCTTTGTCGTTGCGACGGAAATCGACCATACGGTAATGCTGCTTATGACCACCACCTACGTGACGAGTGGTAATGCGGCCATTGTTGTTACGACCACCAGACTTCGACTTCTTCTCGAGCAGCGGTGCGTGAGGAGCGCCTTTGTGCAGCTCCTTGTTGACCACCTTGACCACGAAACGGCGGCCAGGGGAAGTCGGTTTGCATTTAACGATTGCCATGATGCACCCCTTCCTTACTCAGCACTGCTGCTGAAATCGAGATCTTGGCCTGGCTGCAGCGATACGATCGCTTTTTTCCAGTCATTACGCTTGCCCAGACCACGTGCGGTACGCTTGGTTTTACCCAGAACGTTAACGGTCGACACGTTTTCGACTTTTACGCCGAACAGGCCTTCGACAGCTTTCTTGATTTCCAGCTTGGTTGCATCGGTAGCAACCTTGAATACGAACTGGCCTTTTTTCTCAGCCAGAACGGTAGCCTTCTCGGAAACGTGCGGGCCAAGGAGGACTTTGAATACGCGTTCCTGGTTCATCCCAGCAGCTCCTCGAATTTCTTCACGGCCGAGACAGTGACCAGCACTTTCTCGTATGCGATCAGACTGACCGGATCGGAACCTTGAACGTCACGTACGTCGACGTGCGGCAGGTTACGAGCAGCCAGGTACAGGTTCTGATCAACAGCGTCCGAAACGATCAGTACGTCGTTCAGACCCATGCCGTTCAGCTTGCTCAGCAGGTCTTTGGTTTTCGGTGCTTCAACGGAGAAGTCCTGAACCACGACCAGACGATCGGTACGCACCAGCTCAGCGAGGATGGAGCGCAGGGCTGCGCGATACATCTTCTTGTTGAGCTTCTGCGAGTGATCCTGAGGACGAGCTGCGAAGGTTACACCACCGCCACGCCAGATTGGACCACGGGTAGTACCGGCACGAGCGCGACCAGTACCTTTCTGACGCCATGGGCGCTTGCCGCCACCAGCAACGTCGGAACGGGTTTTCTGCTGCTTGGTGCCCTGACGGCCGCCGGCCATGTAGGCCACGACTGCTTGGTGTACCAGCGTCTCGTTGAATTCGCCACCGAAAGTCAGTTCGGAAACTTCGATCGCTTGAGCGTCATTTACATTAAGTTGCATGTCAGCTTCCCCTTAACCGCGAGCCTTGGCAGCCGGACGCACAACCACGTCACCGCCAGTAGCGCCTGGAACGGCACCCTTGACCAGCAACAGATTGCGTTCAGCGTCGACGCGCACTACTTCCAGGGACTGAACGGTCACGCGCTCGGCGCCCATGTGACCGGACATTTTCTTGCCCTTGAATACACGACCAGGAGTCTGGCACTGGCCGATAGAGCCCGGGACGCGGTGGGATACGGAGTTACCGTGGGTGTTGTCCTGACCACGGAAATTCCAGCGCTTGATGGTACCGGCGAAGCCTTTACCTTTGGACTGGCCGGTAACGTCTACCAGCTGACCTGCAGCGAAGATTTCAGCGTTGATCGAGTCGCCAGCCTGGAACTCGCCTTCTTCAAGACGGAATTCCCAGACGCCGCGACCAGCGGCAACGTTCGCCTTGGCGAAGTGACCAGCCTGAGCTGCGGTCACGCGCGAAGCACGACGCTCACCTACAGTGACTTGCACTGCACGGTAGCCATCGGTTTCTTCGGTTTTGAACTGGGTGACGCGATTCGGTTCGATCTCGATGACCGTGACCGGAATGGAGACACCTTCTTCGGTGAAAATACGGGTCATACCGCATTTACGACCGACTACACCAATAGTCATGTTGTAAACCTCATGAGTGTACGGGGCTTTCACCCGCTATGGCCGCCCATTTCAGAGCGTTACACGACTAAGACAGAGTCTTAGCCGAGGCTGATCTGCACTTCCACGCCGGCCGCAAGATCAAGCTTCATAAGTGCATCAACGGTTTTATCCGTTGGCTGGACGATGTCCAGAACGCGCTTATGAGTACGGATCTCGTACTGGTCACGCGCGTCTTTGTTGACGTGCGGGGAGACCAGAACGGTGAACCGCTCTTTACGGGTAGGCAGTGGAATTGGACCACGCACTTGAGCACCAGTACGTTTCGCGGTTTCCACGATTTCCTGGGTGGATTGGTCGATCAGGCGATGGTCAAAAGCCTTCAACCTGATACGGATTTGCTGATTTTGCATTGGATTTCAGACTCCAGGCTGCTATTCCCACCGGGCGCACTACGCCCGTTAAAAGGAGGCGTGATTCTATAGAGGGCCCCACCGAGTGTCAACCCAATAAAAAAGCCCCCGCTGAGCGGGGGCTTTTTCAAGCGATCAACGATTACTCGATGATTTTGGCAACGACGCCGGCGCCAACGGTACGGCCGCCTTCGCGGATAGCGAAGCGCAGACCGTCTTCCATTGCGATGGTCTTGATCAGGGTGACAGTCATCTGGATGTTGTCACCTGG
>NZ_JALRNG020000045.1:0-47786 GCF_030272875.2 Pseudomonas sp. BJa5 | reverse complement strand
AACTTCGCGACTTCAGGAGGCCGAGCGTAGGTGTCTGGAGGGGGCGGGTGCGTAGCACCCTTCGGCGTAGCCGAAGAGCGCGAGCCGTAGACTTGGCGCAGCAAGTCGTAGGCCGCGAAGCCCCTGGAAGACACCGTAGCGAGGGGACCCGTAGCGAAGCGGAGGGCCGTATGTAGGAGCGAGCGGTTTTGGTTCCTTTTGCCAAGACAAAAGGAACCCGCCGTAAGGGCGGAAGGGGCCGCCAGCGTCGCCGCATGGAATGGATAAGCTTGCCACCTCAACACCCAAGCCCAAGCCCAAGCCCAAGCCCAAGGATCATAATCCCCAGGATTCCGTTAGGAACCTAATTTTCCCAATGTTTCGTCCGTTTTACCGGGATAGCTGAGCCTTCGCTCCACGCCCACGTGCCCGGATGAACACCCATGAATGCCGAAAAATCCCTGAAACTCGCCCGTCGTTTCCTCGAGTTGCCCCTGGAGAAGCGCAAGGTCTTCCTCGACACCCTGAGTGCCGAAGGGCTGGATTTTTCGCAGTTCCCGATCGCTTCGGCTGAGGGTGCACCCGGGCGTGAGGAACTGTCCTACGCCCAGCAGCGCATGTGGTTCCTCTGGCGCCTGGACCCACGCGGCAGCAGCTACAACATCCCCAGCGCCGCGCGCCTGCGTGGTCCGTTGCAGCCGGCGGCGGTGGATGCGGCCATCGCCAGCCTGGTCGAGCGCCATGCCACCTTGCGCTGCGTGTTCGAGCAGGACGAAGACGGCCGCGTGCTGTGCAAGCCGGCCGCGCAGCTGCCGCAGGTCAGTCATGAAGACTGCGGCGAGCGGCTGCTCGATGACGCCGCCCTGGCCCGGGAGGTCGAGGCCGAGTCGGCGCGGCCTTTCGATCTGGAAAAGGGACCGCTGCTGCGCGTACGCCTGCTGCGCCTGGCCAAGGAGCACCATGTGCTGCTGCTGACGGTGCACCATATCGTCGCCGATGGTTGGTCGATGGGGGTCATGCTCGAAGCCTTCAGCCGCTGCTATGAAGCCCATTGCCAGGGGCGCCCGGCCGAGCTGCCGGCGCTGGCCATCGAATACGCCGACTACGGCCTGTGGCAACGGCGCTGGCTGGAAGCCGGCGAGCAGGCGCGGCAACTGGCCTACTGGCAAGCGCAACTGGGTGACGAACAGCCGTTGCTGGAGCTGCCCCTGGATCACCCGCGCAGCGCCGTGCAGGACCGCCGCGCCGGACGCCTGGAATGGGCTCTGGAGCCGCAGCTGGTACAACGCCTTACCGCCTTGGCCGCTGAACATGGGCTGACCCTGTCGATGGTGCTGCTGGCCGGGTTCCAGCTGCTGTTGCAACGCTACAGCCAGCTGCGCGATATCCGCGTGGGCATGCCGATCGCCAACCGCAACCGGGTCGAGACCGAAGGCCTGATCGGCTTTTTCGTCAACACCCTGGTGCTGCGCAGCCAGATCGAGCCCGGGATGAGCGTGGCCGAACTGCTGGCCCAGGTCCGCGAGGCGGCCCTCGGCGCCCAGGCCCACCAGGAACTGCCGTTCGAACGCCTGGTGGAGGCGTTGCAGGTGGAGCGCCGTGCCGGGGTCAACCCGCTGTTCCAGGTGCTTTACAACCATCAGGCCGAAGGCGGCCAGCTGCAGGCGCTGAAGATGGCCACGGGGCTTGAGATCAGCCCGCTGTCCTGGCGCTCGCGCACCTCGCCGTTCGATCTGGGCCTGGACACCTACGAGCGCGGCGGTCAGCTGCATGCGGCGTTCAACTACGGCCAGGCCTTGTTCGAACCGGCCAGCATCGAGCGCCTGCGCCGGCACTGGGAGAACCTGCTGCAGGCACTGTGCGCCGGGGGCGACACCCGGCTCGACGCCTTGCCGATGCTCGACACGCAGGAGCGCGCCGCCTGCCTGGCCGATGCCCGGCCAGCGCCCCAGGCGTTCGCGGCTGCAACGGTGATCGAACTGCTGCAGCAGCGCACTGCGACCCCGAACCCGGCGGTAATCTGCGCAGGCGAGGCGCTCAGCGATGACCAGCTCCAGCGCCAGGCCAACCGCCTGGCGCAGCGCCTGATGGCAGCCGGTTGTGGCCCGGAAACCCGGGTGGGCATTGCCGTCGAGCGCAGCGCGCAGATGATCGTCGGCCTGCTGGCCGTGCTCAAGGCCGGCGCCGCCTATGTGCCGCTGGACCCGGAACTGCCTCGCGAGCGCCTGCAGTACATGATCGAGGACAGCGGCATCGGCCACCTGCTGACCCAGTCGCAGCTGTTGGAGCGGTTGCCCGGCTGCGAGCAACTGGAGGTGCTGTTGCTCGACCAGGACCACACCGACTGGCCGGACAGCGAACCGCAGGTGCGGGTGCTGCCCGAGCACCTGGCCTATGTGATCTACACCTCCGGCTCCACCGGGCGGCCCAAGGGCGTGATGATCAGCCATGGCGCCCTGGCCAACTATGTACAGGGCATCGCCCGGGTGCTGCCGCTGGAGCAGGTGCGAAGCCTTGCGATCGTCTCGACCCTGTCGGCGGACCTCGGTCACACCACGCTGTTCCCGGCCCTGTGTGCCGGGCGCACCCTGCATGTGATCGACCGCGACACGGCGCTGGATGCCGAGCGTTTCGCCGCCTACATGAGCGAGCACCGTGTCGATGTGCTGAAGATCGTGCCCTCGCACATGGATGCCTTGCTCGGCGAGCTGGCCGACCCCCGGGCCATGCCCCGGCACACCCTGGTGCTGGGCGGCGAAGCCTGTTCGGCGGCGCTGCTGCAGCGCCTGCGCTCGGTGGCGGGGGACTGTCGGATTCTCAACCACTATGGCCCGACCGAAACCACCGTGGGGGTGCTGACCCGCGATGCACAGCTCACCGCCGAAGGCCAGCGCCTGGCCTTGGGCCGGCCCCTGGCCAATGTCGCCTTGAGCGTGCTGGACGAGGCCCTGATGCCGGTGCCGGACTCGGTGCCTGGCGAGCTGTACCTGGGTGGGGCAGGCGTGGCACGTGGTTATCTGGACCGCCCGGGGCTGACCGCCGAACGCTTCGTGCCCGACCCCTACGGTGCCCCGGGCAGCCGCGTCTACCGCAGCGCCGACCTGGTGCGCCGGGATGCCGAGGGGGTGGTCGACTATGTCGGGCGTAGCGACCATCAGGTCAAGATTCGCGGCTTTCGCGTCGAGCTGGGCGAAATCGCCGCCAGCCTGCAGGCACAACCCCAGGTGCGTGAAGCCGTGGTGCGGGTGGTCGGCAGCGGGGCCTCGGCGCAGCTGGTGGCCTGGCTGGTGCTCGACGGCGACCCGCCCGCGGCAACTGCGTTGGCCGCGCTGCGCCAGCAGCTGGCCCAGAGCCTGCCGGAGTACATGATCCCGGCCCAGTTGCTGACCCTGCCGGCATTGCCGCTGACCCTCAACGGCAAGCTCGACGTCCAGGCCCTGCCGCAGCCGACGGCCCTGGCCGGCGGCGAGTTCCAGGCGCCGCACAGCGAGTTGCAAGTCCGCCTGGCCGAAGTCTGGCGCGATGTACTGAAGGTCGAGCGGGTCGGGCTGGGCGACAACTTCTTCGCCCTCGGCGGTCACTCGCTGCTGGCGACCCGGGTGATCGCCCGCCTGCGTAGCCGCCTGGGCCTGGAGGTGCCGCTGCGCAGCCTGTTCGAAAGCACAAGCTTCGGCCAGTGGTGCACAGCGGTCGAGCAACTGGCGCCGGGCAGCGGGCGCGCGCAGATCCAGGCCCTGGACCGCGCCGCCGACCTGCCGGCGTCCCATGCCCAGTATCGGCAATGGCTGTTCTGGAGCCTCAACCCGCACAACCCCGCCTACAACACACCGATTGTGGTGCGCCTGCGCGGCGAGCTGAACCTGGCGGCGCTGCAAGGCGCGTTCGATGCGCTGGTGGCCCGTCACGAACCGCTGCGCACCACCTTCCGCCTGGAGGGCGACACCTTGCTGCAGGTCATTCACCCTGCCGCACCGGTCGCCGTGGAGCTCGAATCGCTGCGCCATGCCAACGGCTGGGCCGACGAGGGCCTGGTGCGCCAGCGGGCGATCGAGGAAACCCAGCGCCTGTTCGACCTCAACAACGGGCCGCTGCTGCGGGTCAAGCTGCTGCAGTGCGCCGAGGATGAGCATGTGCTGGTGCTGACCCTGCACCACATCGTCTGCGATGGCTGGTCGATGGATGTCATGGCCCGCGAGTTCGTCGCCAGCTACCAGGCGCTGTGCCAGGGCCGGGTGGCGCAGCAGGCGCCGTTGGCGGTGCACTACGCCGACTACGCCCAGTGGCAGCGGCAGTGGCTGGCCGAGGGCGAAATGCAGCGTCAGCTGGACTACTGGACGGCGCAACTGGGCGGCGAGCAACCGCTGCTGGAGCTGC
Source organism: Pseudomonas sp. BJa5 (assembly GCF_030272875.2). NCBI lineage: Bacteria > Pseudomonadati > Pseudomonadota > Gammaproteobacteria > Pseudomonadales > Pseudomonadaceae > Pseudomonas > Pseudomonas sp. BJa5. Next base: position 43,433 of record NZ_JALRNG020000045.1, on the reverse strand, counting down.
CCCTGGATCATCCGCGCGTGCCCGGGGCGGTGCTGCGCGAAGGGCGCATCGACCTGCGCCTGCCGGTTGCCCTCGACGCGCAACTGCGGCGCTTCCTGGCCGAGCACAACATGACCCAGTTCCAGCTGTTCCTGGGGGTGTTCGGCCTGCTGCTGCAACGCTACAGCGGCCAGGCGGACCTGCGCATTGGCGTGCCGATCAGCAACCGCAACTGTGAAGAGGTCGAAGGCCTGATCGGCTTCTTCGTCAACACCCTGGTGCTGCGCCTGCAGATCGATCCGCGCCTGCCGGCGCTTGAGCACCTGGGGCAGGTACGTGACCGGGTGCTGGCCGCCCAGGCCCACCAGGACCTGCCGTTCGACAAGCTGGTCGAAGCCCTCAATCCCCAGCGCCTGGCCGACCGCAACCCGTTGTTCCAGGTCATGTACAACCACCTGTCCAGCCGCGAAGGCGAGGTGGGCGGCAACAGCCTGCCCGGGATCGTCGCCCAGGAGCTGCCGCTCGACGGCATCACCGCCCAGTTCGACCTGACCCTGGAAACCCTGGAGACCCGCGATGCTATCCAGGTGTCGATGCTGTACGCCGCCGACCTGTTCGAGCGCACGCGCATCGAACAGATGCTCGGTCACTGGCTGAACCTGCTCCAGGCCCTGGTCAGCGCCCCGGCCACGCCAGTGGCGGCACTGCCGATGCTCGATGTGCGGGAGCAGCAGCTGCCGGTCATCGAGGCAACGCCGCCAGCGATGGCGGCCAGCATCATCGAGCTGTTTGAAGCGCAAGCTGCGACGAAGCCGACCGAGGTCGCGCTGATCCTCGGCGAGCAGACCCTGAGCTATGGCGAGCTTTGCCAGCGCGTCGAGCACCTGGCCGCGCACCTGCAGGACATGGGCGCAGGGCCGGAAACACTGGTAGGCATCTGCGCGCCCCGTGGCTTCGAGCTGATTGTCGCCATGCTCGCAGTGCACAAGGCGGGCGCCGCCTATGTGCCGCTGGACCCGGCCTATCCGGCCGAACGCCTGCAGCACATGGTCAACGACAGTGGCCTTGCGGTGTTGCTCTGCGACAACCCGGCGCCGTGGATGCAGGCCCTCACGGCGGTCCGCCTGAGCCCGTTGTGTGCGCAAGACAACACGGTGTTCAAGCCGCTGGCGGTACAGCCGCAAAGCCTTGCCTATGTCATCTACACCTCCGGCTCCACCGGCCTGCCCAAGGGCGTGGCGGTCAGCCAGGGCGCCCTGGCCATGCATTGCCAGGCGGCGGCAAGCCTGTATGGGCTCGGCGCCGGCGACGGCGTGCTGCAGTTCGCCTCGGCCAGTTTCGACGCTGCGGCCGAGCAGATCTTCATGAGCCTGATCAGCGGCGCCCGGCTGCTGCTGGGCGAGGTGGCGCAGTGGAGCAGTGACGAGCTGGCCGACCAGTTGCAACGCCATCGTATCGACCTGGTCGACCTGCCACCGGCCTACCTCGGCCAGTTCGATCAGGCCTTGGGCGCCAGTGGCCGGCAGGTCGCGGTGCGCACCTGCGTGCTCGGTGGCGAGGCCTGGGACGAGCAACTGATCCAGGGCCTGCGCCAGGTTCGTTTCGAGCGCCTGTTCAATGCTTATGGCCCGACGGAAGCGGTGATCAGTCCCCTGGTCGAGCACTACCGAGCGGGCACCGGGCAGGGCGGCAAGCCGGCCATTGGCCGGCCGCTGGGGCAGCGTTGCGCCTGGCTGGTCGATGACGAATTGAACCGGGTCCCCGAAGGAGTACGGGGTGAACTGCTGATTGGTGGCCAGGGGCTGGCGCGCGGCTACTTGCAGCAACCTGGCCTGACGGCCGAGCGCTTCGTGCCCGATCCGTTCGGGGCGGCGGGGGCGCGGCTGTACCGCACGGGCGATGCCGGGCGCTACCTGGACGATGGCCGGGTGCTGTTCGCCGGGCGCGTCGACGCGCAAGTGAAGATTCGCGGTTTCCGTATCGAGCCGGGCGAGATCGAGGCAGCCCTGCTGGCGCTGCCCGGCGTGCGTGAAGCGGCGGTGCTCGCCCAGCCGGGGCCGTCCGGCGCGCGCCTGGTGGCTTATGTCGCAGGTGCCGGGCTGGACGTCGCTGCGTTGCAGGCACGGCTACGCGAGCGCCTGCCCGAACACATGGTGCCCCGGCGCATCCTGTGCCTGGCGCAACTGCCGCTGACCCTCAACGGCAAGCTCGACCGCAACGCCTTGCCGGCAGTGGATGAGCAGGACGTGGCGCAACCGTACCAGGCCCCGGGCAACGACCTGGAGCGTGAGATCGCCCAGCTCTGGGCCCAGGTGCTGCGCCTGCCTCAAGTCGGTGTGACGGAAAACTTCTTCGAACTGGGCGGCGACTCGATCATCTCCATCCAGGTGGTCAGCCGCGCGCGTCAGCTGGGCATCCAGTTTTCCCCGGCCGACCTGTTCAAGCACCAGACCGTGCAGGCGCTGGCGCGTATCGCCCGGCGCGGTGAAGCGAGCGTCGATATCGACCAGGGGCCGGTCAGTGGCGAGCAGGTGCTGCAGCCGGCGCAACAGCGCTTCTTCGCCGAAGCCATCCCCGAGCGTCATCACTGGAACCAGACCATTCTCCTGAGCGCCACGGCACCGCTTGAGGCCAAGTGGCTGGAGCAGGCCCTGCACACCCTGGTGGAGCACCACGACAGCCTGCGCAGCCGCTTCAGCCACGGCGCGTCCGGCTGGCAGGCGCAGATTGCCGACCTGCAAAGGCCCCGGCACACACTGTTGTGGCGTGCCAGTGTCGCAGCCGGCGAGTCGGTGCAGGCCCTGTGCGAGCAGGCCCAACGCAGCCTCGACCTGGAAGCCGGACCGCTGCTGCGCGGCCTGCTGATCGACGGCGCGGACGGCTCCCAGCGGGTGCTGCTGACCGTGCACCACCTGGTGATCGATGGCGTGTCGTGGCGGGTGCTGCTCGAAGACCTGCAACGCGTCTACAGCCAGTTGTGCGCGGGCCAGCCGGTGCAACTGCCGGCCCGGACCACCTCGACCCAACGCTGGGCCCGGCGCCTGGCCGAGCAGGCGCAGAGCCCGGCGTGGGGCGATGCCGCCGCGCACTGGCAGGCGCTGCTGGCCGGGGCCGATGGCCGCCTGCCGGTCGCCGATCCCCAGGTGCCGTGCCTGAACCGCGATGCCCGGAGCATCAAGGTCCAACTCGACAGCGAACGCACCCGCCAGTTGCTGCAACAGGCCCCGGCGGCCTACCGCACCCAGGTCAACGACCTGCTGCTGACGGCCCTGGCCCGGGTGGTTGCCGATTGGACCGGTCGCCCCGAGGTGCTGCTCGAACTGGAAGGCCACGGTCGCGAAGGGCTGTTCGACGACCTCGACCCGAGCCGCACCCTGGGCTGGTTCACCAGCCTGTTCCCGGTGCGCCTGAGCGTTGCCGAGGACCGCGTGGGCAGCCTCAAGCAGATCAAGGAACAGCTGCGCGCCATTCCCCACCGCGGCGTGAGTTTCGGCGTGCTGCGCTACCTGGGCGAGGCGGCTGTGCAACAGGCCCTGGCGGCCTTGCCGGTGCCGCGCATCACCTTCAACTACCTGGGCCAGTTCGATGGCAGTTTCCAGGCCGACGAGGGTGCCTTGTTCGTGCCCTGCAGCGATGCCTTCGGACCGACCCAGAACGAACAGGCGCCGCTGGGCAACTGGTTGAGCATCGACGGCCAGGTCTATGGCGGCCAGTTGACCCTGAACTGGACCTTCAGCACCGCCATGTTCGAGCCGGCGCTGATCGAGACGCTGTCCGCCGCCTATATCGCCGAGCTGCAAGCGCTGATCGGCGACTGCCTGGACAGTCGCGCCGGTGCGGTCACGCCTTCGGACTTCCCGCTGGCCGGCCTGAGCCAGGCCGAACTCGACCGCCTGCCGGTGGCCGCGCGGGAGATCGAAGACCTCTACCCACTCTCGCCCCTGCAGCAGGGCCTGCTATTCCATGCACGCTACGGCCAGACCCAGGGCGACTACATCAACCAGACCTGCGTGGATATCCAGGGGCTGCACGTCGAGCGCTTCGAACAGGCCTGGCAGGACGCCTTGCAGGCCCACCCGATCCTGCGCAGCGGGTTCATCTGGCAAGGCGAGATGCGCCAGCCGTTGCAACTGGTGCAGCGCGATGTGCCCGTGCAGATCGCCCGCCACGACTGGCGTGGGCGCGCGGATGTGGCACGGGCACTGGCAGCGCTGGAGCAGCAGGAGCGCGAGCGGCCGTTCGAGCTGAGCCAGGCACCGCTGCTGCGCTTGATGCTGGTGCGTCTGGGCGAGGACCGCTATCGGCTGATCTACACCAACCACCACATCCTGCTCGACGGCTGGAGCAACGCCCGCTTGATCGGCGAGGTGCTGGCGCGTTATCGGGGCCAGGCCATCGCCGCGGCGCCGGGCAGCTACCGCGACTATATCCAGTGGCTGCAGGCGCGGGATGTGCAGGGCGATCGCCAGTTCTGGCAAACGCAGCTGGCCCGTTTGCCGGCACCGACGCGGCTGTCCCAGGCGCTGCAGGGGCTGGCAGACGATAGCGGCGTGTCCACCCAGGGCCATGGCGACCTGCGCAGCCACCTGGATGAGCAGGCCACAGCGCGTTTGGTGCAGGCGGCGCGCCAGGCCAAGGTCACGGTCAATACTCTGGTCCAGGCCGCCTGGCTGGTGCTGCTGCAACGCTGCACCGACCAGGCGGCGGTGGCGGTCGGGGCCACGGTGGCCGGGCGTCCGGGCGACCTGCCGGGCATCGAGACGCAGGTGGGGTTGTTCATCAACACCTTGCCGCTGATCGCCGAGCCGCGTCCGCAGCAGGCCCTGGGCGCCTGGCTGGCTGAGCTGCAGGCGCTCAACCTGGCCCTGCGCGAACATGAGCACACGCCCTTGTACGAGATCCAGTCCTGGGCCGGGCTGGGCGGCGATGCGCTGTTCGACAGCATCCTGGTATTCGAGAACTACCCGCTGGCCGAAGCCCTGCAGGGCAGTGCGACGGGCGACCTGCAGTTCGGCCTGCCGGTCAACCACGAGCAGACCCACTATCCGCTGACCCTGGCCGTGGCCCTGGATGGGCAACTGAGCATTCACTACAGCTACCTGCGCGAAGCCTTCGACGACCGGCAGGTGGCCTGCCTGAACCAGTACCTTCTGGGGTTGCTGCAGCAGATCGCCGAGGCCTCGCTGGCGTTGCCGGTGGGCGAGTTGCAACTGCTCGATGCTGTGCAGCAGGCCGAGCGCCTGCACGCCGGCAGTGACTGCCCGGGGCAGTTCCCCGGCAGCCGCTCGTTGCCCGCCATGATCGCCGCCCACGCCCGCCAGCGGCCACAGGCGACGGCCCTGATCGCCGGCGAGCGGCAGGTGAGCTTCGCCGAGCTTGAGCAGGCCTCCAACCGCCTGGCCCGTTACCTTTCGGGGCTCGGGGTCGGGCGCGGGGTCAAGGTCGGGGTGGCCCTGGCCCGTGGCGTCGAGGTGCCGATCGCCTTGCTGGCGATCATCAAGACCGGTGCGGCCTATGTGCCGATGGACGCCAGCTACCCCGCCGAGCGCCTGGCCTATATGGTCGAGGACAGCGGCATGACCCTGCTGCTGAGCCAGCGCGAGCTGGCGGCGCAACTGGACTGCCCGGCGCGGGTGCAGGTGTTGCTGCTCGACGAGCTGGCCACAACGCTCAAGGACCTGCCGGACCAGACGCCGGCTGTGGCGATCGACGCGCAGGACCTGGCCTACGTGATCTACACCTCCGGCTCCACCGGCCAGCCCAAGGGCGTGTGTGTCAGCCACGGGCCCTTGAGCATGCATTGCCAGGCGATCGCCGAGCGCTACGAAATGCGCGAGGACGACTGCGAACTGCACTTCTTGTCCTTTGCCTTCGACGGTGCCCATGAACGCTGGCTGACCGCCTTGACCAGCGGCGCCAGCCTGCTGATTCGCGACGACAGCCTGTGGACCCCAAGCCAGACCCTGGAGGCCATGAAACAGCATGGCGTCAGCGTCGCGGCCTTCCCGCCGCTGTACCTGCATCAGCTGGCCGAGTGCGCGCTGCAGCAGGGTCGGCCGCAACGCCTGCGGGTGCTGTGCTTCGGCGGCGATGCAGTGCCGCGGGCCAGTTTCGACCTGGTTCGCCGCGCGCTCGACCCGCAGTACATGATCAACGGCTACGGGCCGACCGAAACCGTGGTCACGCCGCTGATCTGGAAGGCCGGGCGCGAAGACCACTGCCCCACGGCCTACGCGCCGATCGGCCAGCGCATCGGCCAGCGCAGCGGCTATGTGCTCGACGCCTGCCTGAACCTGGTGGCCAAGGGCATGCCGGGCGAGCTGTACCTGGGCGGCGAGGGCGTTGCCCTGGGTTACCTGCAGCGTCCGGGCCTGACCGCCGACCGCTTCGTCTGCGACCCGTTCGACCCGCAGGGGGGGCGCCTGTACCGCAGTGGCGACCTGGTGCGCGAACTGCCATGCGGCAACCTGGAATACCTCGGACGCCTGGACAACCAGGTGAAGATCCGTGGCTTCCGGGTCGAGACCGGCGAGATCGAAGCGCGCTTGCAACAGCTGCCCGAGGTGGCCGAAGCGGCGGTGATCGCCAGTTCTGGTGCCCAGGGCCAGCAGTTGCATGCCTACCTGGTGGCGGTGGATGCCGCGCTCCATACCGACGAGCAAGCGGCCCAGCAGACGCGCCAGCAGGTACGCCAGGCGCTGGGCAAGACGCTGCCGGACTACATGGTGCCGGCCAGCTTCACCTGGCTCGGGCAGTTGCCGCTGTCGCCCAACGGCAAGCTCGACCGCAAGGCCCTGCCGCTGCCCGAGCCGGTCGCTTCCGGGCGCCCCTATGTGGCGCCGCAGTCGGAACTGGAACAGCAGATTGCGCGGATCTGGCAGGAGGTCCTGCAGCTGCAGCAGGTGGGGCTGGACGATCACTTCTTCGAACTGGGCGGGCATTCCCTGCTGGCCACCCAGGTGACTGCGCGGGTGGAGACCGAGCTGGGCGTCAGTGTGCCGCTGGACCTGCTGTTCAAGGCCGAATCGCTTAAAGACTACGTAGCGTCAACCGTCCCTTATCTGAGTCTGGGTTGCGAGAGCGATCTCAACGAACTGCACGACTTCCTCTCGGAATTGGAGACGATCTGAACATGCGCAATGAAGAACAACTGGCCCTGGTCCAACGCTTCGTCCGCTTGCCGCTGGCGCAGCGCACGGCCTTTCTGGAAAAGCTCGCGGCCAAGGGCATGAGCCTGGCGCAGCTGCCGATCCCGGCGGTCAGTGAAGGGGCGCGGTGCCTGCCGCTGTCTTATGCGCAACAGCGCCAGTGGTTCCTGTGGAAGTACGAGCCTTCCAGTTCGGCCTACCACATTCCGGTTGCCCTGCGCCTGCACGGGACGCTCGACATCGACGCGCTGCAGGCGGCCTTCAACGACCTGCTGGCCCGCCACAATGCCTTGCGCACCCGCTTCGTCGAGGACCAGGGGCGCGCGCAGCAGGTGATCGAGGAGCGCCTGGAGCTGTCGATCGAGCGCAGCGAGGGCGACCTTGCCGATGCCGAAGCAACCCAGGCCTTCGTCGAGTCACAGACCCGGCGTTTGTTCGATCTGGAGGCGGGCCCGTTGCTGCGGGTGCACCTGCGCACCCTGGGGGCCGAAGAGCACCTGCTGGTGCTGACGGTGCATCACATCGTCGCCGATGGCGCCTCGATGCCGGTGCTGGTACGTGAGTTGAGCGCCTGCTACGAAGCGCGTTGCGCAGGGCAGGTCGCCCGGCTGGCGGCGCTGCCGATCCAGTACGGCGACTATGCCTTCTGGCAACGCAGCTGGATGGAAGCCGGCGAACAGCAGCGCCAGCTGGCGTACTGGTGCGAGCAACTGGGGGGCGAGCAGCCGGTGCTGGAACTGCCCTTCGACCGTGCCCGGCCCCTGACCCGCAACGGCCAGGGCGACAGCCGCACCCTTGAGCTTGCGCCTGAACTGCTGGCCGGTCTGCGGCAACTGGCGCAGCGCCAGGGCGTGAGCTTGTTCGTGCTGATGATGGCGGCGTTGCAGACGCTTCTGCATCGCTACAGCGGCCAGGACGAGATTCGTGTCGGCGTGCCGTTCGCCAACCGTAGCCGGGTGGAAACCCAGGGGCTGGTCGGCTTCTTCGTCAACACCCAGATCCTGCGTGGGCGCTTCGATGCCCAGGCGAGCTTCAATGAACTGCTGGCGCAGATGGGCAAGACCGCCACCGAGGCGCAGCGCTACCAGGACCTGCCGTTCGACCTGCTGGTCGACGCCTTGCAACCGGAGCGCAGCACAAGCCACAACCCGCTGTTCCAGGTCATGTTCAACTACCAGCATGACCAGGCCGCCGGCGCCAGTGGCCGTCGCTTCTCGGGGCTGCGCATCGAGGGGCTGGCGTGGCAGAACCGCTCGGCGCAGTTCGACCTGAGCCTGGATATCGTCGAGGCCGAGGCGTCGCTGCAGGCCTCCTTCATCTACGCCACCGATGTGTTCGACGCCGATACCATCGAACGCCTGTCGGGACACTGGCAAGGCTTGCTGCGCGCCATCGTCGCCGAGCCGGGGTGCCGCATCGCTGAGTTGCCAATGCTGTCGGAGCAGGAGCGTCAGACGATTGTCCAGCGCCTGAACCCGGTCACCGTCAGCCATGCCAGCCCGCGTTGCCTGCATGAGCAGATCGCCGAACAGGCGGCGCGTACGCCGCAAGCGATTGCTTTGGTGTATGAAGGTCAACGCCTGAGTTATGGCGAACTGAACGCCCGCGCCAACCGTCTGGCTAATCGCCTGATCGCTGCCGGCGTCGGCCCGGAGAGCCGCGTGGGCCTGGCCGCCGAGCGTTCGCTGGAACTGGTGGTCGGCCTGTTGGCGATCCTCAAGGCCGGCGGCGCCTATGTGCCGCTGGACCCGATGTACCCGGCGCAGCGGCTGGAGTACATGATCGAGGACAGCGGCATCAGCCTGCTGCTGACCCAGGCGCACCTGCAACTACCGGCGTTCTCCGGTCCGACCCTGAATCTGGACGAAGCGCTGGACAGCTACAGCGATGCCGACCCGCAGGTGAGCATGACCCCGGCCAACCTGGCCTACATCATCTACACCTCGGGCTCGACCGGGCAGCCGAAGGGCGCCTTGCTCAGCCACCACAACGTGCGGCGCCTGTTCGCCGCTACCGAGCAGTGGTTCAGCTTCGACCACACCGATACCTGGACCCTGTTCCATTCCTACGCCTTCGACTTCTCGGTGTGGGAGATCTTCGGCGCGCTGCTGCACGGTGGTCGCCTGGTGATCGTGCCGTATCTGGTCAGCCGCTCGCCGGAAGACTTCCATCAACTGCTGATCGACGAGCAGGTAACGGTGCTGAACCAGACGCCATCGGCGTTCCGCCAGCTGATGCATGTGGCCTGTGCCGAATCGCGTGAACACAGCCTGCGTGCGGTGGTATTCGGCGGCGAGGCGCTGGACGTGCAGGGCCTGCGTCCCTGGTTCGAGCGCTTCGGCGATGCGCCGACACGGCTGATCAACATGTACGGCATCACCGAAACCACGGTGCACGTGACCTATCGCCCACTGTCCTGGGCCGACCTCGACAACGGCGCGGCCAGCCCTATTGGCCCGCCGATTCCCGACCTGTCCTGGTATGTGCTGGACGCCGAACTGAACCCGGTGCCGGCCGGTTGCGTCGGTGAGCTGTATGTCGGCCGTGACGGCCTGGCCCGCGGCTACCTGAACCGCGGCGACCTCAGCGGGGCACGCTTCATCCCCGATCCATTCAGTGCGAATGGCGGTCGCCTGTATCGTACCGGCGACCTGGCCCGCTACTGCGCCGATGGTGCGGTGGAATACATCGGGCGCATGGACCAGCAGGTGAAGATCCGCGGCTTCCGGATCGAGCTGGGCGAGATCGAGGCGCGCCTGCAAGCCATGGAGCAGGTGCGTGAGGCGGTGGTGCTGGCCGAGGACGGTCGCCTGCTGGCCTATGTGGTGCCGACGGCGGAGCAGGGTGGCTTGCGAGAAACCCTGCAGGCGCAACTGAAGGCCGACCTACCGGACTACATGGTCCCGGCGCACTGGCAATTCCTTGAAACGCTGCCGCTGACCGCCAACGGCAAGCTCGACCGCAAGGCCCTGCCACGTCCGGAGGCGGCGCAGGCCCAACAGGCCTACGTGGCCCCGGTCGGCGAGATCGAGCAGCAACTGGCGGCGATCTGGCAGGAGGTGCTGGGCATCGAGCAGGTCGGCGTCAACGACAACTTCTTCGAACTGGGCGGCGACTCGATCGTCTCCATCCAGGTGGTCAGCCGCGCCCGCCAGGCTGGTATCCGCTTCACCCCCAAGGACCTGTTCCAGCACCAGACCGTGCAGGGCCTGGCTGCCGTGGCACAGACCGGCGAAGTCGCGCAGATCGTCCAGGCCGCAGCCGAAGGTGAGCTGGCGCTACTGCCGATCCAGCAGCAGTTCTTCGAAAACGTAGTCAGCACCCGCCATCACTACAACCAGTCGGTGCTGTTGCAGCCACGTGAAGCCTTGAGCGTGACGGCACTGGAAGCGGCCCTGGCTGCTTTGTGGAACCATCACGACGCCCTGCGCCTGCGCTTCAATGAAACCGCCGATGGCTGGCAGGGGCGGTACAGCGATGCTGCAGCGCCAAGCGACCTGTTGTGGCAAGTCAGTGTGACCGATGCCCGTGGCATCGAAGCCGAAGGCGAACTGGCCCAGCGCAGCCTCGACCTGGCCGGCGGTCCGCTGCTGCGGGCGGTGCTGATGAACCTCGCGGACGGCGGCCAGCGCCTGTTGCTGGTAGTCCACCACCTGGCGGTGGATGGCGTGTCATGGCGGATCCTGCTGGAGGATCTGCAAAGCGCCTACGAGCAGGCTTGTGCTGGAAAATCACCGGTATTGCCGGCGCGCACCAGCTCGGTGAAAGCCTGGGCCGAACGCTTGCAACAGTATGCCCGCGAAGGCGCACTGGCCGACGAACTGGCCTACTGGACCGCCCAGCTTGAGGTCGCGCCAGGCGCCTGGCCACACTGCAACCCCCAGGGCGCCCTGGACAAATGCCATGCCGCCAGCGTCGATACCCACCTTGACGCCCAGGCCACGCGCCAGTTGCTCAAGGAGGCCCCGGCGGCCTACCGTACCCAGGTCAACGACCTGCTGCTGACCGCCCTGGCCCGGGTCATCGGGCAATGGACTGGCAACCCGCACACCCTGTTGCAACTGGAAGGCCACGGCCGCGAAGACCTGTTCGACGATATCGACCTGACCCGCACCGTCGGCTGGTTCACCAGCCTGTTCCCGCTGCGCCTGAGCGTGGCCGATGACCTGCGCGGCTCGATCCTGCAGGTCAAGGAGCAACTGCGCGCATTGCCGAACAAGGGCATCGGCTATGGCGTGTTGCGTCACCTGGGCAGCGCCGAGCAGCAAGCCGCCTTGCGCGACCTGCCGCAGCCACGGATCACCTTCAACTACCTGGGCCAGTTCGACGCCAGTTTCGACGGCGCGGAAAAAGCCCTGCTGCGTCCAGCCAGCGAGGCTCGCGGCGCGGAAATCGGCAGTGCGGCGCACCTGGGCAACTGGTTGTCGATCAATGGCCAGGTCTACGGCGGCGAGCTGACCCTGAGCTGGACCTTCAGCCGCGAGATGTTCAGCCAGGACACGGTGCAACAGTTGGCCGATGCCTATGCGGCCGAGTTGCGCGCGCTGGTCGCGCACTGCTGTGACGCGAGCCAGGGCGGTGTGTCGCCTTCGGATTTCCCGCTGGCCCGCTTGACCCAGCTGCTGCTGGACAGACTGCCGCTACCGGCGCGGGCGATCGACGACCTCTATCCGCTGTCGCCAATGCAGCAAGGCATGCTGTTCCATTCGCTGTACGAACAGGCCGCTGGCGACTACATCAACCAGGTGCGCGTGGATATCCACGGCCTCGATCCGCAGCGTTTCCAGCAGGCCTGGCAGGCCGCCGTCGACCGCCACGACATCCTGCGCACCGGCTTTGTCTGGGAGGGGCTGGAGCAACCGCTGCAAGTGGTGCGCAAGCAGGCCAGCGTAGCCTTCGAACTGATCGAGGCGCCGGGCCTGGACGAAGCGGGGTTGGTCTCCCTGGCCCAGGCGCAGAAGCAGGGCCTGGACCTGGGCGGCGATGCACTGTTGCGCCTGTTGCTGGTGCGCACCGGCGAGCACACCCATCACCTGGTCTACACCCATCACCACATCCTCATGGACGGCTGGAGCAACGCCCAGTTGCTGGGTGAGGTGCTGCAGCACTACCACGGCCATGCCGTACCGGGCAGCAGCGGTCGTTACCGCGATTACCTGGCCTGGCTGCAACGCCGCGACGGTGAGGCGGCCCGCCGCTTCTGGCAGGCGCAGCTCGGCCCCCTGGACGAGCCGGTGAAACTGGCCGAGGCGCTGGCGCCGGAAGGCGCGGGCGAGGGGCAGGGTGATCGGGTGCATCAGGCCAGCGAGCAATTGTTCCAACAGCTGCAGCAGTTCGCCCGGCGCACCCGCGTCACCCTCAACACCGTGGTGCAAGGCGCCTGGCTTTTGCTGTTGCAGCGCTACACCGGCAAATCCAGCGTGGCCTTCGGCGCCACGGTGGCCGGGCGACCGACCGAGCTCAACGGCATCGAGCAGCAGATCGGGCTGTTCATCAACACCTTGCCGATCATCGACCAGCCTGCGGCCGAACTGGGCGTGCAGGCCTGGCTGGAACGCCTGCAGAACCTCAACCTGGCCTTGCGCGAGTACGAGCACACACCGCTGGCGGACCTGCAGCGCTGGGCCGGCCTCAATGGCCAGCCACTGTTCGACACCAACCTGGTGTTCGAGAACTACCCGGTGTCCGAGGCGCTGAACGCCAGCGAGGGTTCCAGCGTCAGCTTCTCCGGCCTGCGCAGCCATGAGCAGAGCAGCTTCCCGCTGACCCTGATCGTCACTTGCGACGATTCGCTACGCCTGCACCTGCGTTACCAGCGCGAAGCGTTCAGCGAGGCGCAGATCGCCACGCTGTTGCTCGACCTCGAACAGTTGCTGCACAGCCTGGTTCACGCCAGCGCCGATACGCCGCTGGGCGAACTGGACATGCTCGGTGCGCGTCGCGAACAGAGCCTGCGCAGGCTCAATCCGGTCACTGTCAGCCATGCCAGCCCGCGTTGCCTGCACGAGCAGATCGCCGAACAGGCGGCGCGTACGCCACAGGCCACGGCCCTGATTTATGAGGGGCAACGCCTGAGCTACGGCGAACTCAACGCCCGCGCCAACCGCCTGGCCCATCGCCTGATCGCCGCCGGCGTCGGCCCGGAAAGCCGCGTGGGCCTGGCCGCCGAGCGTTCGCTGGAACTGGTGGTCGGCCTGCTGGCGATCCTCAAGGCCGGTGGTGCCTATGTGCCGCTGGACCCGATGTACCCGGCGCAGCGGCTGGAATACATGATCCAGGACAGCGGCATCAGCCTGCTGCTGGCCCAGCCGCATCTGCAACTACCGTCGTTCTCTGGTCCGACCCTGAGTCTGGATGATGCTCTGGACGGCTACAGCGACGCCGATCCGCAGGTGAGCATGAGCCCGGCCAACTTGGCCTACATCATCTACACCTCCGGTTCGACCGGGCAGCCGAAAGGCGCCTTGCTCAGCCACCACAACGTGCAGCGCCTGTTCGCCGCCACCGAGCAGTGGTTCAACTTTGGCGCTACCGATACCTGGACCCTGTTCCACTCCTATGCCTTCGACTTCTCGGTGTGGGAGATCTTCGGCGCGCTGCTGCACGGTGGTCGTCTGGTGATCGTGCCGTATCTGGTCAGTCGCTCGCCGGAAGACTTCCATCAACTGCTGATCGACGAGCAGGTCACGGTGCTCAACCAGACGCCGTCGGCATTCCGCCAACTGATGCATGTGGCCTGTGCCGACCCGCGTGAACACAGCCTGCGTGCCGTTGTGTTCGGCGGTGAAGCGCTGGATGTGCAGGGACTGCGTCCCTGGTTCGAACGTTTCGGCGAGGCGCCGACGCGGCTGATCAACATGTACGGCATCACCGAAACTACGGTGCACGTGACCTACCGGCCGCTGTCCTGGGCGGATCTGGACAATGGCGCGGCCAGCCCTATTGGCCTGCCGATTCCCGACCTGTCCTGGTATGTGCTGGACGCCGAACTGAATCCGGTGCCGACCGGTTGCGTCGGTGAGCTGTATGTCGGCCGTGACGGCCTGGCCCGGGGTTACCTGAACCGGGGCGACCTCAGCGGGGCACGCTTCATCCCCGACCCGTTCGGCGGCAACGGTGGCCGCCTGTACCGCACCGGCGACCTGGCCCGCTACTGCGCCGATGGCGCGGTGGAGTACATCGGGCGCATGGACCAGCAGGTGAAGATCCGCGGCTTCCGGATCGAACTGGGCGAGATCGAGGCCCGTCTGCAAGCCATGGAGGAGGTTCGCGAAGCCGTGGTGCTGGCCGAAGACGGCCGCCTGCTGGCCTATGTGGTACCGACGGTGGCGCAGGTCGGTCTGCGCGAAGTGCTGCAAGCGCAACTCAAGGCCGACCTGCCGGACTACATGGTCCCGGCGCACTGGCAGTTCCTCGACATGCTGCCGCTGACCGCCAACGGCAAGCTCGACCGCAAGGCTCTGCCGCGCCCGGAGGCGGCGCAGGCCCAGCAGGCCTACGTGGCCCCGGTTGGCGAAATCGAACAGCAACTGGCAAGCATCTGGCGGGACGTGCTGGGCATCGAGCAGGTCGGCGTCAACGACAACTTCTTCGAGCTGGGCGGCGATTCCATCGTCTCCATCCAGGTGGTCAGTCGCGCCCGCCATGCCGGTATCCGCTTCACCCCCAAGGACCTGTTCCAGCACCAGACTGTGCAGGGCCTGGCTGCCGTGGCACAGACCGGCGAAGTCGCGCAGATCGTCCAGGCCGCAGCCGAAGGTGAGCTGGCGCTACTGCCGATCCAGCAGCAGTTCTTCGAAAACGTAGTCAGCAACCGACATCACTTCAACCAGTCGGTACTCCTGCAGCCGCGTGACGCTCTGCAGGTGCCGGCGCTGGAAACCGCCCTGGCGGCCCTGTGGAACCACCACGACGCCCTGCGCCTGCGCTTCAATGAAGCCGCCGATGGCTGGCGTGGTCGCTACAGCGATGCTGCCGCACCTACCGACCTGCTATGGCAGGTCAGCGTCGCCGATGCCCGGGGTATTGAAGCCGAAGGCGAACTGGCCCAGCGCAGCCTCGACCTGGCTGGCGGTCCGCTGCTGCGGGCGGTGCTGATGAACCTCGCCGACGGCGGCCAGCGCCTGTTGCTGGTGGTCCACCACCTGGCGGTGGATGGCGTGTCGTGGCGGATCCTGCTGGAAGACCTGCAAAGCGCCTACGAACAAGCCTGCGCCGGCAAGGCACCAGCCCTGCCACCGCGCACCAGCTCGGTCAAAGCCTGGGCCGAACGCCTGCAGCAGTATGCCCGCGAAGGCGCGTTGCAAGCGGAGCTCGATTACTGGCTTGCCCAGGCGCAGGACGTCGACACCGCGCTGCCCTGCGAGCAGCCGGACGCCGGCCTGCAGATCCGCCATGCCGCCAGCGTGCAGAGTCGCCTGGATGCCCATCTCACTGGCCAGTTGCTGCAGGACGCCCCGGCGGCCTACCGCACCCAGGTCAACGACCTGCTGCTGACCGCCCTGGGCCGGGTGATCGCGCGCTGGACCGGGCGTGACGAGGTCATGGTGCAACTGGAAGGGCACGGTCGCGAAGACCTGTTCGACGCTATCGACCTGACCCGCACCGTCGGCTGGTTCACCAGCCTGTTTCCTGTGCGCCTGAGCGTGGGCGACGACCTGCGCGGCTCGATCCTGCAGGTCAAGGAGCGCCTGCGCGCCGTACCGAACAAAGGCATCGGCTACGGCGTGCTGCGTCACCTGGGCAGCGCCGAACAGCAGGCCGCCCTGGGCGCTCTGCAACAGCCACGGATCACCTTCAACTACCTGGGGCAGTTCGACAGCAGCTTCCAGGGTCAGGCCGGCGCGTTCATGCCGGCCAGCGAAGCCCATGGCCTGGAGGTCGGCGACGAGGCGCCGCTGGGCAACTGGCTGTCGGTCAATGGCCAGGTCTTCGGCGGTGAGCTGAGCCTGAGCTGGACCTTCAGTCGCGAGATGTTCAGTGAAGCGACCATTCAGCATCTGGCCGACGCCTATGTCGGCGAGTTGCAGGCACTGGTCGCGCACTGCTGCGACACGGCCCAGGGCGGCGTATCGCCGTCGGACTTCCCGCTGGCCCGCCTGACCCAGCCGCAGCTGGACAAGCTGCCGCTGCCGGCGCGGGCGATCGACGATGTCTACCCGCTGTCGCCGATGCAGCAGGGCATGCTGTTCCATACCTTGTACGAACAGGCCGGTGGCGACTACATCAACCAGGTGCGCCTGGATATCCACGGCCTCGACCCGCAGCGCTTCCAGCAAGCCTGGCAGGCGGCGCTCGACCGTCATGACATCCTGCGCACCGGTTTCGTCTGGGAAGGGCTGGAGCTGCCGCTGCAAGTGGTGCGCAAGCAGGTGGAGGTGCCGCTACGTCTGCTCGACGGGCGTGACCAGGCCGATCTTGCGCAGTACCTGGACAGCATCGCCGGGCAGGAACTGCAGGCCGGTTTCGACCTGGCCGTGGCGCCCCTGCTGCGCCTGGTTCTGGTGCGCAGTGCCGCGGATTGCTGGCATGTGATCTACACCAACCACCACATCCTCATGGATGGCTGGAGCAATGCGCGGCTGCTCGGCGAGGTGCTGCAACGCTATGCCGGCGACGAGCCGCCGCGCCCTGGCGGACGCTATCGCGACTACATCGACTGGCTGGCCGTCCAGGATGTCGAGCAGGACCGCCAGTTCTGGCAGCGCGAGCTGGCCGACCTCGGCGAGCCGGCCCTGCTGGTGGCGGCGCTGGGCGGCAAGGCCACCGGTGACAGCGGCTACGCCGAACATCACCTGCGCCTGAGCGCCGAGCAGACCGGGCAACTGGCCGACTACGCCCGTGGCCTCAAGGTGACGGTCAACACCCTGGTGCAAGGCGCCTGGGCGATCCTGCTGCAGCGCTACCTGGGCCGCGAGCAGGTGGTCTTCGGCGCCACGGTGGCCGGGCGACCGACCGAACTGCACGGGGTCGAGGAGCAGATCGGGCTGTTCATCAACAGCCTGCCGGTGCGTTTCGGCCACAGTGCCACCACGCCGCTGCGCCAGTGCCTGGTCGAGTTGCAGGCGCGTAACCTGAGCCTGCGCGAGCACGAGCATTCGCCGCTGTTCGATATCCAGCGCTGGGCCGGGCAGGGCGGCGAGGCGCTGTTCGACACCTTGATGGTGTTCGAGAACTACCCGGTGTCCCAGGCCCTGGCCGCTGGTACGCCCGGTGGCTTGCGCTTCGGTGAGGTCGCCAACCGCGAACAGAGCCACTACCCGCTGACGCTGGTGGTTGGGCTCAGCGATCGCTTGTCGGTGGAGCTGCGCTATGACCGCGCCTGCTTTACCGATGCCGTGCTGGAGAATCTCGCCAGACAGCTGGGCAACCTGCTGATGGCCATGGTGCGCGCCGACGCCGGGACACTGGTCGGCCAGCTCGAAATGCTCGGCGATCAGCGTCAGGCTTTGATCGAGGCG
Organism: Pseudomonas sp. BJa5; assembly: GCF_030272875.2. Taxonomy (NCBI): domain Bacteria; kingdom Pseudomonadati; phylum Pseudomonadota; class Gammaproteobacteria; order Pseudomonadales; family Pseudomonadaceae; genus Pseudomonas; species Pseudomonas sp. BJa5. The sequence goes on along the minus strand of NZ_JALRNG020000045.1, from coordinate 25,846 downwards.
ATGAATCCGGCACGGATCAGCTACGATACCCGGGCCTGCCTGCACGAGCAGATCGCCGAGCAGGCGGCGCGTACGCCGCAAGCCACGGCCCTGGTGTATGAGGGCCAGCGCCTGAGCTACGGCGAACTCAACGCCCGCGCCAACCGCCTGGCCCATCGCCTGATCGCCGCTGGCGTCGGTCCGGAAAGCCGCGTGGGCCTGGCCGCCGAGCGTTCGCTGGAACTGGTGGTCGGCCTGCTGGCAATTCTCAAGGCTGGCGGCGCCTATGTGCCGCTGGACCCGATGTACCCGGCCCAGCGGCTGGAATACATGATCGAGGACAGCGGCATCAGCCTGCTGCTGACCCAGGCGCACCTGCAATTGCCGGCGTTCAGCGGCCCGACCCTGAACCTGGACGAGGCACTGGACGGCTACAGCGAGGCCGATCCGCAGGTGAACATGAGCCCGGCCAACCTGGCCTACATCATCTACACCTCGGGCTCGACCGGGCAGCCGAAGGGTGCCTTGCTCAGCCATCACAATGTGCAACGGCTGTTTGCCGCTACCGAGCAGTGGTTCAACTTCGGTGCTACCGATACCTGGACCCTGTTCCACTCCTATGCCTTCGACTTCTCGGTCTGGGAGATCTTCGGCGCGTTGTTGCACGGTGGCCGCCTGGTGATCGTGCCGTATCTGGTCAGCCGCTCGCCGGAAGACTTCCATCAGCTGCTGATCGACGAGCAGGTGACGGTGCTCAACCAGACGCCATCGGCGTTCCGCCAACTGATGCATATGGCCTGCGCCGACCCGCGTGAGCACTCGCTGCGTGCGGTGGTGTTCGGTGGCGAGGCACTGGACGTGCAGGGCCTGCGCCCGTGGTTCGAGCGCTTCGGCGATGTGCCGACGCGGCTGATCAACATGTACGGCATCACCGAAACCACGGTGCACGTGACCTACCGACCGCTGTCCTGGGCCGACCTCGACAACGGCGCGGCCAGCCCCATCGGCCTGCCGATCCCCGACCTGTCCTGGTATGTGCTGGATGCCGATCTGAACCCGGTGCCGGCCGGCTGCGTCGGTGAACTGTATGTCGGCCGCGACGGCCTGGCCCGGGGCTACCTGAACCGGGGCGACCTCAGCGCTGCGCGCTTCCTTCCCGATCCGTTCGGCGGCAGCGGCGGCCGCCTGTACCGCACCGGCGACCTGGCCCGCTACTGCGCCGATGGCGCGGTGGAGTACATCGGCCGCATGGACCAGCAGGTGAAGATCCGTGGCTTCCGCATCGAACTGGGCGAGATCGAAGCCCGCCTGCAAGCCATGGAACAGGTGCGCGAAGCCGTGGTACTGGCCGAGGACGGCCGCCTGCTGGCCTATGTGGTGCCGACGGTGGAGCAGGGCGGCTTGCGCGAAGTGCTGCAGGCGCAGCTCAAGGCCGACCTGCCGGACTACATGGTCCCGGCCCACTGGCAATTCCTTGAAACGCTGCCCCTGACCGCCAACGGCAAGCTCGACCGCAAGGCCTTGCCACGCCCGGAGGTGGCGCAGGCACAGCAAGCTTACGTGGCCCCGGTCGGCGAAATCGAGCAGCAACTGGCAGCCATCTGGCAGGACGTGCTGGGCGTCGAGCAGGTCGGTCGCACTGATCACTTCTTCGAACTCGGCGGCCATTCGCTGCTGGCGACCCAGGTGGTTGCCCGCTGCCGCGACAGCCTGCCGCTGGCGGTGCAGTTGCGCGACCTGTTCGACCATCCGCAACTGGCGGACCTGGCCGCGCACGTGATGGCGCAACAGGCAGCGCAGGCCGGACATTACCCACGTCTGCAACCGCGGGCCTTCGTCGACCAGGCGCCGCTCTCACTGGCCCAGCGCCGGCTGTGGGTGGTCGAGCAACTGGCCGGTGGCAGCGCCGCCTACGGCATGCCGCTGGCCCTGCGCCTGCACGGCGAGCTGTCGGTCGAGCACCTGCTGCACAGCCTGGCGCTGATCGTCGAGCGTCATGACGTGCTGCGCACCGCCTACCTGCAGGATGACGAGGGCGATCCGCTGGCGTTGATCCATCCGCATATCGACCTGAATGTGCCGCTGGTCGACCTCCAGGCGCTGGACCGCGCGCAACAGGAAGCCCAGGTGGCCGCAGCGGCCCTGGCCAACGCCAGCCTGGCCATCGACCTGCAGCAGGCGCCGCTGTGGCGTGCGCGGATCCTGCGCCTGGCGGCCGATGAGCATGTGCTGCTGTTCTCCATGCACCACATCATCTCCGATGGCTGGTCCATGGGTGTGCTGGTCAACGAACTGGTGACGCTCTACGCCCAGCTGCAACAAGGCCAGGCGCCGCAACTGGCGCCGCTGCCGATCCAGTATGCCGACTACGCGTACTGGCAGACGCAGTTGCAGGCCAGCGGCGTGCTCGGCCAGCAGGCCGACTACTGGCGCCAGCGCCTGGCAGGTTGTTCCGGTCAACTGGCCTTGCCGCTGGACTTCCCGCGGCCGGCTCGCGCCAGCCAGCAAGGCGGGCTGGTGTCGTTCGAACTGCCGGCAGCGTTGAGCCAGCGCATCCAGGCCATGGCCCGCGAGGCCGGGGTGACGCCTTATGTGGCGTTGCTCACGGCATTCAGCCTGTTCCTGCACCGCCTGTGCGGCAGCGACGACCTGGTCATCGGCGCCGACATCGCCGGTCGTCATCAACCGGAGCTGGAGGGGCTGATCGGCTTCTTCGTCAACGTCCTGCCGCTGCGCTCGCAGTTCCCGGCCTCGGCCAGCTACCGCGAGCGCCTGGCGGCGATGCGCGGCGTCACTCTCGATGCCCTCGAACACCAGGACCTGCCGTTCGACCAGATCGTCGAGGCGGCCGGCACGCCGCGCCTGGCGGGCATGAATCCGCTGGTGCAGGTGCTGTTCGTGATGAACAACCTGCCGGCCCGGGCCACGCGCCTGAGCGGTATCGAGGTGGAAGAACTGCCGCTGACCCAGGTGCACAGCAAGTTCGACATGGCGCTGTTCATGAGCGAGCAGGGCGAGGGCCTGAGCGGCACCTGGCAGTACGCGGCAACGCTGTTCAAACAAGAAACCATTGAAGCCTTCGTGAAGGCCTGGATCGCCATCCTTGAACAGATTACTGCCGATCAGGCAGTCACAGTGGGAGATATCGACATGGCCCTAGCCGCCAGTGCAGTGCCACCGGATAACCCGGGCAAGAAGGATAAACTCGGCAAGTTCCTCTCCAAGGGCAAGAGCGCTGCCGCTCCTGTCGCCGCCAGTGTGCGCGAGTATCCGCTCCTGGCAGGGCAGCGCTTTCCGCTGGTGATCGAGCCGCTTGATCCCGGGGTCGACCTGGTGCAGTGGGTCCATGCGCATCGCGAGGCCATCGAACGCCAGCTGGTCGAGCATGCCGGCATTCTGTTCCGCGGCTTCGAGGTCAATGGCATCGAGGGCTTCGAAGCCTTCGCCGAGGCGGTGCAGCCGGGGCTGTACGGGCAGTACGGCGACCTGCCGAAGAAGGAGGGTGGCAAGAACACCTACCGCTCCACGCCGTACCCCGAGCAGAAGATGATCCTGTTCCACAACGAGAGCTCGCACCAGGACCGCTGGCCGCGCAAGCAGATGTTCTACTGCGAGCTGCCGTCGCCGGTGGGCGGCGCCACGCCGGTGGTCGATTGCCGGGACATGTACCGCAGGTTGCCGGAGCCGCTGCGCCAGACCCTGGAGGACAAGGGCCTGCTCTACGTGCGTACCTTCACCGGCAACCTCGATGTGCCGTGGCAGCATTTCTTCAAGACCGAGGACCGCGCCGAGGTCGAGGTGCGCTGCCGTGACAGCGGCATCCAGTGGTCGTGGCTGGAAGACGACGCCCTGCAGATCCGCACCTGGTGCCCGGCGATCATCCGCCATCCACACACCGGCGAGCATTCGTTCTTCAACCAGGTACAGCTGCATCACCCGTTCTGGCTCGACGCCGACGTGCGCGACGATTTGTTGGCCCTGTTCGGTAATGATCGCCTGCCGCGAAACGTTTACTACGGAGATGGCAGCCCGATTGCCGAATCCGACCTGCAGTTGATCGGCGAACTGTACGAAGCCTGTGCGGTGCGTTTCGACTGGAGGAAGGGCGACATCATTCTGCTGGACAACATGCTCGTGGCCCACGCCCGCGACCCATACCAGGGGCCGCGCAAGATCGTGGTCGCCATGGGTGACATGGTGGAGCGCACAAGCCTGGCCCTGGCGCGGGTGAACGATCCATCGCCGGACAAGGAGACAATCGACGCATGAGCACATTGCAACCGCAGGCCGTTGACACCGGTATGGTGCTGAGCCCGCAGCAGGCTGCGCGCCTGCCGCAAGGGCCGGCCACCTGGGCGACGGCGGCGCATACCCTGGTGTTGAATATCGCCGGCACGCCAGATGCGGCGCGGCTGCAGCAGGCCCTGGCCCAGGTGCTGGGCAATCAGCCGGCGCTGGGGCTGCGCCTGAAAGAGGTGGCTGGTTACCGTGGTTTGCGCCAGTGCTTCCAGCCGGTAGACGTGACGCCGCTGCAGTGGCAGGAGGGCCAGGTCGATGAGGTGGGCCTGCAGGCCTGGTTGCAGCAACCGTTCGACATCCACAAGCCGCTGCTGCGCATCGGCGCCTGGCGTGGGGCGCAAGGTGTAGTGCTGGTACTGGCGGTCGCCGCTTGCGCATGCGACGTGGCGAGCCTGGCGCTGCTCTATCGTCAGTTGCGGGCTGCTTATGTGCAGGGAGGCACCCTGGAAGAACATGAGGCCAGTTTCAGCCAGTATCTGGAATGGCGTGCCGAAGTTGCCCAGGACGAAGATGCCGACACGGCCCGGCACTGGTGGCAGCAGCAGGTGGGGCAGGCGCAGGCGAGCGACGGACTGGCCATGGCCGAGGCCCGGGGTGCCGACGCGTTGGTGAGCCTTGGCGGAATCGGTGGCATTGCCGAACTGGCGGCGAGCCTTGCCCAGTCGCCCCAGCGGGTGCTGCAGGCTGCCTGGTATTGGCTGCTGGCCCGGGTCAGCGGGCGGATGGCGTTCACCGTCGCCTGGCAGCATGACGGCCGTGAAGACTATGACTACTTCGCCGACTGCGCCGGTGTGTTCAGCCAGGTCCTGCCCTTGAACCTGCGGATCGATGCCGGGGAGTCCTTCGCCGCCTGGCTGGCGCGCCTGGGCAATGAGCTGGATGAACAGATCACCTGGCAGGAGTACTGCCCGGCGGCGACCAGCGCCTTGTGGCAACCGTTCCGCTATCAGGTGCAGCCCGCAGCCGGGCAGGGCTGGGATGCCCGCTTGCTTGCAGCCCAGGTTGATACACCGGGTCTGAGCCTGCAGGCGGTGATCGACGACGCAGGCCAGTTGCTCGAACTGAACCTGGATTACCCGCAGTCCTGCGCAACGCCTGGCGCCATGCAAGCGTTGCTGGAGCAGTACCGGACCTTGCTTGAACAGTTGATCGAACAGCCACAGGCACGCTTCGACGCCCTGCGCCTGCTGAGCGCCGATGAGCAGCAGCGCCTGCTGGCGCACGCCAGCGCCGGGCCCCTTGCGCGCGCCGCCGTGCTGTTGCCCCGGGCCATCGCCGAACAGGCCCGCCTGCAACCGCAGGCCGTGGCGCTGGCGGAGGGTGATCGGCAGTGGTCCTATGGCCAGTTGCTGGAGCAGGCCGGGCGGGTGGCGGCGTACCTGCAGGCGGCCGGGGTGGTGCGCGGCGACCGCGTGGCCCTGGCATTGCCGCGCAGTGCCGAGTGGATCATCGCCATGCTCGCCAGCTGGCAATGCGGTGCAGCCTACGTCGCCCTGGACCGGCAGTGGCCGGTGCAGCGCCAGGTGCAGATCATCGAACAGGCAGGCGTGCGTTGTGTGCTCGGCGATGCCCAGGCGATCGCCAGCGTGACCCGGACGCCGGCGCCGGTACTCGACCTCGGACAGGCTCTGCACTGTGAAAGTCCGCTGCAGCCGGTCGAGGTGCAAGGTGGTGATGCGGCTTATGTGTTGTTCACCTCTGGCTCGTCGGGTACGCCCAAGGGCGTGGTGATCGAGCACCGGCAACTGGCCAACTATGTGGCCGCGGCCGGCGAGGCCCTGGAGCTGGAACAGTGCCGTCACTTTGCCTTCGGCTCCAGCGTGGCCGCTGATCTGGGGCATACCAGCCTGTTCGGCGCGCTGTACCAGGGGGCGACGCTGCACGTCGCCGACGACACCATCATGCAGGATGGCGATGCCTTTGCCCGCTTCATCGGCGAACAGGGTATCGACTGCCTGAAGATCGTTCCGTCGCACCTGGCCGCCTTGCTCGAGGCCCGTTCGCCGGTGTTGCCGCAGACCCTGGTGCTCGGCGGCGAGGCGCCCAGCCCGGCCCTGCTCGAACGCATCCTGCAACTGCGTCCGCAACTGCGGTTGTTCAACCACTATGGTCCGACCGAAACCACCGTGGGGGTGATGATTCACCGCATCACCAGCGCCGAGGGCCAGGTGCCGCTGACCCGGGTGCTGGCCAACAACCGGGTGTATGTGCTGGATGAGCAGCGGCGCTTGCTGCCCAGTGGCATCGACGGTGAGCTGTACATCGGTGGCGCGCAGTTGAGCGGAGGTTACCTGAACCTGGCCGAGCAGACCGCCCAGGTGTTCATCGACGACCCGTTCAACCCGGGGCAGCGCCTGTACCGCAGCGGTGACCGGGCGCGGTACCGGGCTGAAGGCGGGATTGTCCTGCTGGGGCGTGTCGACCAGCAGATCAAGGTGCGCGGGATTCGGGTCGAGCCTGCAGAGATCGAGCAGTGCCTGCGTGAGCACGGGCAGGTCGGCGACGCCCTGGTGCTGGCGCATCAGGACGAGTTGCTGGCGTTCGTCACCACGCAGGCCGACGACAGCGCTGTGCGGTTGCTGGCGCTGTTGCGCGAACGGCTGCCTGCAGCGTTGGTGCCGACGCGGGTGCTGGTGTTGGCGCAGTGGCCGCGGTTGGTCAACGGCAAGATCGATCGCCAGGCGTTGCTCGGTACCTTGGCGGCGACTGCACAGGGTGAGTCGAGGGAGGCTGCCACGGCGTTGGAGCGCTGGTTGGTCGAGCGCATGGGGCAGTTGCTCGGCGTAACTTCACTGGGTGTCGAGCAGGACTTCTTCGCCGCAGGTGGTCACTCATTGCTGGTGATCAAGTTGGTGGCGGCCGTTCGCAAGTTGTTGCAGTGCGATATTCCGCCGGCCATTGTCTTCGATCATGCCAGCGCTGCCGGGCTGGCGGCGGCTTTGCTCAAGGTGGAGCCGCAGGGTGGGCAGTTCGAGCGCCTGGCTCAGGCGCGTCTGCGTCTGGATGCCATGAGTGAAGAGGAGAGGGCGGCGCTTGTCGCCAAGGCGCGGATGCTCAGGCAGAACCATCCGGGCTGAGTGTCCTTGCTTGGGTGTTGGGGCTGCGAGCTTATCCATTCCCTGTGGTGAGGCTGCCGGCCCCTTCCGCCCTTACGGCGGCCTACTTTTCTCTTGGGAAAAGTAGGCAAAACCGCTTGCTCCTGCATCCGGCCCTACGCTGCGCTCCGGGTCCCCTCGCTCCGGCGCCCTCCGGGGCCACGCGGCCTACGACTTGCTTCGCCAAGTCTACGGCTCGCGTTCTTCGGCTAACGCCGAAGGTGCTGCGCACGGCCCCTCCAGGCACCTCCACTCGGCCTCCTGAAGTCGCATTCTGCGGCGCCTGAAACAACGCGCATGAAGATCAAGAGCAAGAGCAAGGGTAGGAGCGGGCTTGCCCCGCGATGGCGTCAGCCAGGCCGCGCCAACATCTGCCTTCGAAGATGCGCCCGCGCAGGCGCCACCCGTAACTTCGCGACTTCAGGAGGCCGAGCGTAGGTGTCTGGAGGGGGCGGGTGCGCAGCACCCTTCGGCGTAGCCGAAGAACGCGAGCCGTAGACTTGGCGTAGCAAGTCGTAGGCCGCGCAGCCCCTGGAAGACACCGTAGCGAGGGGACCCGAAGCGCAGCGTAGGGCCGTATGTAGGAGCGAGCGGTTTTGCCTACTTTTTCCAAGAAAAAAGTAGGCCGCCGTAAGGGCGGAAGGGGCCAGCAGCATCGCTGCATCGAATGGATAAGCTCACAGCCCCAACACCCAACACCCAAAAAATAAATCGAGAAAAAGTTTTCCGGTTTGCAAACGCCCCTGCGTCTAATTGAAAACGCTTAATTAAAGTATAATCATTCTTGTTTATATGGGGTCGTCATGAGTCTTGCAGCACGTCGTTTGCGTTCATTGGTGTCGCCGCTTTCCAGCATGGAGCGTTCCCGGTCTGCGTCCTGGGTACTGCTGGGCGCACTGGGCTTTGCTTCGCTGGCCCAAGCTGCACCGGTAAACGTCCACATCCCTGCCCAGAGCCTGGCCAGCGCCTTGCGCGAGTTCGGCGAACAGTCGGGCCTGCAGGTGCTGTACGAGCCGAGCCTGGTGGAGGGCAAGCGCGCTGCCGCCGTCAACGGCGAGATGGAATCGGTCGATGCCCTGACGCAACTGCTGCGCGGTAGCGGCCTGCGTTACCAGATCGACAACGGCACCGTGCTGCTGCTCGGTACCCCCGACAGCGCCGCGCTGGAACTGGGCGCCACCAGCGTCACCGGCGCAGGCTTTGGCGCCACCACCGAAGGCACCGGCTCCTACACCACAGGTTCCGTGTCGATCGGCAAGATGCCGCAGTCGATCAAGGACACCCCGCAGAGCGTCAGCGTCATCACCCGTCAGCGCATGGACGACCAGCACCTGACCACCATGAACGACGTGCTCAACCAGACCACCGGGGTGACCGCCTACCAGGGCAGCATGACCAACTCCCGCTACCTGGCGCGCGGCTTTGAAATCACCAACTTCCGCCTCGACGGTGGCGCGCCGGTGGGGGTCAGTGCCTTCGCCTGGAAAGACCTGGACATGGCCATCTATGACCACGTCGAGATCCTGCGTGGTGCCGACGGCCTGTACTCGGGCAACGGCGAGCCGGGCGGCAGCGTCAACCTGGTGCGCAAGCGGCCGACCGCCTTCAACCAGTTCTCGGTGACCCAGTCGGTGGGTAGCTGGGACAACTACCGCACCGAGCTGGACGTCAGCGGCCCGCTGGGCTTCGATGGCCGGCTGCGCGGTCGCAGTGTCATCGTCTACCAGGACCGCAACTCCTATATCGACAAGTTCGACGCCGACCGCCAGCTGTTTCACGGCGTGCTCGAAGCCGATATCACCGACAGCACCCTGCTGACCGTCGGCTACACCCACGACCGCCTGAACTCGTCCGACCAGGCCTACGGCCTGCCGCGCTACAGCAACGGTGATGACCTGGACCTGCCGCGCAGCACCTTTCTGGCCGGCAACCACGACTACAAGAACCGTCGCGGCGACAACGTCTATGCCCGCATCGAGCAACGCCTGAGCGAAGACTGGACCGCCACCCTCGACACCGTCTATGCCAACAACGAGCAGGATCGCGACTACTACAACTTCTATGGTTCCATCGACCCTGTGACCCACACCGGCTCCACCGCGGTCTGGGCCTACCAGGACGAAACCTACCGCGATCGCGCGGTGGACTTCTCGATCAAGGGCGGCTTCGACCTGTTCGGCGGTCGCCACGATGCGGTGCTGGGCTACACCTGGCAGAACTCCAAGCAGGACATCGATGCCTACGCCTCGGGCAGTCGCGTCTCGGCGGGCGACATTTTCGCCTTCGACCCGGACAACTACCCGTCGCGCAAGGGTAACGCCTACCTGAGCCAGGTGCTGCCGACCTACATCAAGCAGAACGGTTTCTACGGTTCGGTACGCCTGCAACTGACCGACCCGATGCACCTGATCCTCGGCGGTCGCTACAACGACTACTACTACAGCTTCGAGGCCACCCGCTTCAATGCGACCGGTGCGCAGACCTCGAACAGCAAGACGGTGTTCAGCGACGACAACGTGTTCACCCCGTTTGCCGCGCTGACCTATGCCCTGACCAATGAGTGGACCGCCTATACCAGCGTCGCCGAGATCTACAAATCCCAGGCCAGCAGCCTCAAGGGCCCCAATCCTGGCAGCTCGCCGCTGGACCCGATCGAAGGGCGCAGCTATGAAGTGGGCATCAAGGGTGAACTGTTCGACGGCCGCCTGAACACCACCACCGCGTTGTATTACACCAAGCGTGATGGTGAGGCCGTGCGCGACACCCGTTACCCGCCGTCGACTTCCGGCCAGGGCGCCTCGTGCTGCTGGCTGGATGACGGTTCGGTCACCAGCAAGGGCGTCGAGTTCGAGATCAGCGGGCAGATCACCGATCGCCTGGAAGGCACCTTCGGCTACACCTACAACCACAACGTAGCCACCGACACCGGCTCGACCACCACCACCACCCTGAGCCTGACGCCCAAGCATCTGGGCAAGGCCTTCCTGACCTACCGCATGCCCGGTGTCCTGGAGAACCTGCGCGTCGGTGCCGGCGTCAACGTACAGAGCGCCAGCTACGTGTCCGAGGGCGATCTCGACTTCTCCCAGCCGGGGTACGCGGTGTACAACGCCTTTGCCGATTACCGCCTGAACGAGCACTGGAGCGTGGCGCTCAACGGCAACAACCTGGCCGACAAGAAGTACTACTCGACCATCGGTACAGCCGAGTACGCCAACTTCTACGGCGACCCGCGCAACTTCATGCTGACCCTGCGCGGTACCTACTGAGTCAGCGCATAGCGCAACAACAAGGCCGGCACCCTCACAGGGTTGCCGGCCTTGTTGTTTGTGGAGACTGACCTGCACGAACCCTGTAGGAGCGGGCTTGCCCCGCGATTGCGTGTAGTCAGTTACATCGCATCGCGGGGCAAGCCCGCTCCCACAGTCACACTGGCGCTGTGGGAGCTGGCATTGCCAGCAGGTCAGGCCAGGGCCTGGCAGATGTCGTCGATGACTTGCGGCGAGTACGCCAGCGTCGCATGGGTCACGTCGAAGCCGCGGCAATAAGCAACCCGCCGCTGTTCATTCAAACGCGCCAACGCCTGGGTACGCACCTCGAAATCCGGGGTGTCCAGTGCCGACCACCAGCAATGGGCAGGCACTTGCAACGACGGGTAATGCAGGTCTTCGGAGAGTTTTTCCAGGTAGGCATAGACCGACTTGCCCAGGGCCACTTCGCGTTCGGTACTGACGTTGAGGAACACCGCCCGCGCCTGTTCGGCGCTGATGTCGGCAACGCTCACCGACCACCGGATGAAGTCCTCGACCACCGCATCATCGAGCAGCGGGTTGCCCCGTGCCTCGCAGTAGCGTCCGGCGGTCTCGGCGTGCTTGACGAACAACAGCGAGAAGAATCCGGTCAGGGCCTGCAGCCGCAGCGGCTGGCCGTCGCTATCGGCCGGTTCGCTGACCGCTCCCCCGGCGGGTGAGCCCTTGTGCTCGACGGTCGGGTCGAGCAGGCCGAGAAAGCCCACGGTCCGCCCCTGGTCTTCCAGGTTGCGGGCGATCTGCATCGCCAGCGGCGCGCCCAGCGACCAGCCCAGCAGGTGCACGTCACCCTCGGGCTGGTCGGCAAGGATCTGCCGGGTGTAGTCGTCGACCATCTGCTGCCAGTCGGGACGCGGGGTGGCCGGGTCGTTGACGTAGTCGTGGAACATCAGGCCCTTGACCCGGACCTGCTCGACCAAAGCCGCCGCCAGCGGGAAGTAGCACAGCGCCGAACCACCGCCCGGGTGCAGGCAGTACAGGGTGCGTGGCTGGTGTGAGCGGTTGAGGTCGATGATCGCGCTGCGCCGGCTGCCCTGGCCTTCGAGGTAGGCGCACAGCTCTCGCAGCGATGGCTGCTGGATGAAGGCGTGCAGGGTCAGTTCCACACCCAGCTCGGCCTTGATCGCCGACACCGCCACCAGCACTTTCAGCGAATGGCCCCCCAGCTCGAAGAAGTTGTCCTGCACCCCGACCTGCTCCGGCGCCAGCTCCAGCACCTGGGCCCAGACGGCGATCATGCGCAGCTCCAGGGCCGTGGCCGGCGTGCTGTCGGCGGCACCCCGCACGCGCTCGGGCAACGGCAGGCGGCGACGGTCGATCTTGCCGTTGTGGGTCAGTGGCCACTGCTCCAGCAGCACGATATCGCTCGGCACCATATATGCCGGCAAGTGCTCGCCAAGCTGACGCTTGAGCACGGCTGGGTCGGTAGCCTTGAGCTGCGCATTGTCGCTGAAGCTGACATAGGCCAGCAGGCTGTCGGCCTGCGGGTGGCGCATGACCAGGGTCTGGTGGATGCCGGGCAGGGCGCACAAGCGGCCTTCGATTTCGCCGGCCTCCATGCGCAGGCCGCGGATTTTCAGTTGCTGGTCGCAGCGACCGTGGTAGTACAGCAGCGCGTCGTCACCACGCTCGGCCAGGTCGCCAGTGCGGTACAGGCGGGCGCCCGGCGCGCCGAAAGGGTCGGGGATGAAACGTTGTGCGGTCAATGCCGGCTGGTTGAGGTAACCCTGGGCCTGCAGTTCACCGCCCAGGTACAGCTCGCCGCTCAGGTGCGCGGGCAGCTGGCCGAGCATGGCGTCCAGCACGTGGGCCTGGCGTGCCCCCAGCGGTGTACCGATGGCCAGCCGCTCGCCCCGGGCATCCAGGGGCACATGCCAGGCCAGGGGCGTGATCACCGCCTCGGTGGGCCCGTAGGCATTGATCAGGCGTTGGCAGCGGATGCCGTGCTGCTTGTCGTAGTGCTCGCGGCTCCAGCCTTCGCCGCCGAGGATGCAGGTCTTGACCTGCAGGCAGCGGCCCTGGCCCTGCAGCACCCGGGCAGTCTCGAAAAAGTACGAGGGCGGCAGGTTGAGGCAGGTCACGGCGTGGCGTTCGACGGCATCGGCCAGGTCCTGGCTGGTCCACTGGTGGGTGTCGCCGACCAGCAGGCTGGCCCCGCGCAGCAGCGGCATGAGGATCTGTTCGCTGGCCGCATCGAAGCTGATCGAGGCGAACTGCAGGCAGCGATCAGTGGCGTCCAGGCCATAGGCCTCGGCCGCGCCGAGGCAATGCCGGGCCACGGCCTGATGGGCCACGGCCACGCCCTTGGGCAGGCCGGTGGAGCCGGAGGTGTAGATCACATAGGCCAGTTGCTGCGGCGAGCTGAAGCGTTGGACGGCCGGCAGGGTTTCGGCGACTGCACTATCGACTGCGGCGATATCCAGTACCGCACCGGCGAAGGGTGGCAGTCGGTCCTGCACGGCGGATTCGGTCACCAGCAAGGTCAGGCCGCTGTCGTCGATAATGTGCTGCAGGCGCTCCGTCGGGTAGCTCGGGTCCAGCGGCACATAGCAGCCACCGGCCTTGAGGATGCCCAGCAGCGCGGCGATCCGCTTGAACGATGGCATCAGGGCCAGGCCGACGCGGCCCTGGGGTGCGAGGCCAAGGTCGATGAGGTAACGGGCGATTTGCTCGGCCTGGCACTGCAGCTGGTCGTAGCTCAACTGCCCTTGGTCATCGACCAGGGCGATGGCCTCAGGCGTGCGTCGGGCCTGTTGCTCGAACAGTTCGTGGATGCACGCGGCGGGTGCCGTGGGCAGCGCCGGGGCTGGTTGCGGGTGGGCAATCGCCAACTCGCCAAGCGCCTGCCCGGCACTGGCCTGGCTCAGGGCCTGCAGCCAGGCGAGCAGGTGCGCGCTGATCTGCTCGGCACGCGCCACGCTCACGCGGTCGAGGCGATGGTGCAGCTTGATGTCCAGGCACTGGCCAAGGCCGACCGCGACACTGAGCGGATAGTGGGTCTGGCCATGGGCGGTGATGGCGCCGATCTGCAACTGGTCGTCGGTCTGCTGTTGCAGGGCTTCGTCGACCGGGTAGTTTTCGAACACCAGCAAGGTGTCGAACAGCACGCCACCGAACAGCCGCTGGATCTCGAACAGCGGGCTGTGCTCATGCTCGCGCAGGCGCAGGTTGTCGGCCTGCAGGGCCTGCAACCACTGGCCCAGGGCTTGTTCCGGACGTGGCTGGACGATCACCGGCAAGGTATTGATGAACAGGCCCATCTGCTCGTCGGCATGGGCCAGGGTGGCTGGCCGGCCGGCCACGGTGATGCCGAAGGCGACACTGGTCTGCCCGCTGTACTGCTGCAGCAGCAGGGCCCAGGCGGCCTGGACCAGGGTGTTGACGGTGACCCTGGCGCTGCGCGCGAGCTGTTCCAGCGCCCGGGTGCGGGTGGCGTCGAGGAGCGTCTCGCAGCAGCCATGTTCGACCGGCCCCGGGGTTGCGTTGAGGGTCTGCGGGGCGAGCAGGGTAGGGGCGTCCTGGCCGTGCAGGTACTGTTGCCAGAAGTTGAGGTCGGCTTGCTGGTCACGCCCTTGCAGCCAGGCGATGTAGTCCCTGAAGCGCGCCCTGGGTGGCGGCACCGTGATGCCGTGATAACGCTGCATCAGCTGGGCGAACAGCTGCGAGGTGCTCCAGCCGTCGAGCAGGATATGGTGGCTGGTGAACACCAGGTGCCAGTGGTCGCTGCCTTGCTGCAAGGCGGACCAGCGCAGCAAGGGCGCCTTGCCGAGGTCGAAGCCGCGTTCGCGCTCCTGGTCGGCCAGTTGCCCCGCGTCGAGGCTGCCCTGGGCGTGGCAGGTGAACTCGGCACTCAGGTGGCGGTTCACCCGTTGCAGCGGCACCGCCAGGCCTTCGCCCCAGTGGAAGCTGCTGCGCAGGATCCCATGGCTGTCCAGGGTGGCCTGCCAGGCGCGCTTAAAGCGCTCGATATCGAGGCCGGCGACGTCCAGTTGCAGCTGTTGCAGGTAATCGCCCTGGCCGCCATCGAGCTGGGCATGGAATAGCATGCCTTGCTGCATCGGCGACAGCGGGTAGAGGTCTTCGAGCTGGCGCGGGCTGTCGATCAATCGATCAAGCTGGGCCTGGGACAGCTGCGCCAGCGGCACGTCCTTGGGCGTGACCGCACCCTGGTCGGGGGCGCAGCAGTGCTCGATCAGGCGGTGCAGTTGCTCGCCCAGGGCGTCGGCCAGGGCCTGGATCGTCTCAGGCGTGAACAGGGCCTGGTCGAACTGCCACTCGAGGGTGAGTTCACCGTCCTGCACCTGGCCCTTGATGTGTAGCCCATTGCCCAGAGGCGCATCGGCCTCTGGTGCTTCATCGCTCGGTATGAACAACGGCTCGCCGACGCTGCTGTCGAGTGGATCGAAATAGTCGAATGTGACCCGTGGCACCGGCAGGGCAGCCAGCGCCTCGCGGCTGTCGGTATCGCCCAGGTAGCGCAGGGCGCCGAAGCCCAGGCCGTGGTTGGGGACGGCGCGCAGGTGCGCCTTGGTGCCTTTGATCGAATCCGCCAGCGACGGCGCCGCGGTGAGCCTGACCGGGAACTGGCAGGTGAAATTGCCCAGGCTGCGACTCAGGTCTATCGCCTCGAAGCGGGTCTCGCGACCCGTCCCCTGGAACTGGATCAGCACATCCGCCTGTTCGGTCCAGCGGCACAGGGTGAGGGTCAGTGCGCTCAGCAGCAGTTCATGGGTTTGGGTGCGGTAGGCGTCCGCTGCTTCATGCAGCAGGCATAGGGTCTGGTGCCGATCCAGCCGGGTCTGGACACGCGTCATCTGATGATCGCTGCACAGCGCAGGGGCGCCCGGCAGTTCGTTGTCCGCGCCTTGCAGTAGCGCCTGCCAGTACGCCAGCTCGGCGCGCCCCTGGGGGCCGCGGGCGAATGCTCGCAGGTCCTGCAGCAGGCTGGCTCCCTGCAGCGGCCCCTGGTCGACCTCCACCACGACCCTGGCCAGGCTTTCGATGGTCTGGTGTTCGAACAGGTCCCTTGGGTTGAGTTGCAGGCCCAGGCGGCGCGCACGGCTGACCACCTGGATGGAGATGATCGAGTCGCCGCCCAGCTCGAAGAAGTTGTCGGTGACGCCGATCGGTTCGCGGCGCAGCAGCGTTTGCCAGAGTTGCACCAGGTGTTCTTCACGCTGGTTGCGTGGGGCGACGTACTCACCCTGACTGACTTCCGGCATTGGCAGGGCGCGGCGGTCGAGCTTGCCGTTGGGGCTCAGCGGCAGCTGTTCGAGCAGCAGGATATGCGCCGGTACCATGTAGTCCGGCAGTTGCACGCGCAGCGCACTTTGCAGTTCGCTGATCTGGGTATCGACGGCGCCGACCACATAGGCCACCAGCTGCAGGCCGGTCGGGCCGGGTTGGGCCAGCACGGCGGCTTCACGCAGGCCGGGTTGCTCCAGCAGCCGGGCCTCGATCTCACCCAGCTCGATACGCAGGCCACGGATCTTCACCTGATGGTCGATGCGTCCGCAGTAGTCGATGGCGCCATCGGCACGGTAGCGGGCCAGGTCGCCGGTGCGATACAGCCGCGCGCCCGGCGTCGGGCTGAACGGGTCGGGAATGAAGCGCTCGGCGGTGAGCGCCGGGCGGCGGTGATAACCCCGGGCCAGGCCACAGCCGCCGAGCAGCAGCTCGCCCGGGGTGCCGTTGGGTACCGGGCCGAAACTGTGATCGAGGACATGGGTATAGAGGTTGGCGATCGGATGGCCGATCGGCACGCTGTCCAGGCCTTCGTCGCGACAGGTCCAGTGGGTGACGTCGATGGCCGCTTCCGTGGGGCCATAGAGGTTGTACAGGCCGGCCTCCGGAAGCTTGGCGAACACCTGGTACTGGGCATCGGCCTGCAGCGCTTCGCCGGAGCAGACGATGCGCCGCAACGAGGTGCAGCGCTCGACCCCTGGCTCGTGGATGAACACCTGCAGCATCGACGGCACGAAGTGCAGGGTGGTGACCTGGTGGCGCTCGATGCTGGCGATCAGTCTGTCCGGTTCGCGGTGCTCGCCGGGGGCGGCGATCACCAGGCGTGCGCCCTGGATCAGCGGCCAGAAGAACTCCCAGACCGATACGTCGAAACTGAACGGGGTCTTTTGCAGCACGGTGTCGGCCGCGCTCAGCCGGTAGGCCTGCTGCATCCAGGCCAGGCGGTTGTGCAGGGCCAGGTGGCGGTTGCCGGCGCCCTTGGGCTTGCCGGTGGAGCCGGAGGTGTAGATGACATACGCCAGGTGCTCGCCGTCGACCTCCACCGCCGGGGCGTGGTCGGGCAGCTGGCTGTAGTCGGCGTCCAGCAGCAGGGTCTGGCCGGCGAAGGGCGGCAGGCTGCCTTGCAGGTGCTGCTGGGTCAGCAGCAGGCCGATGGCGCTGTCCTCGAACATGTAGGCCAGACGCTCGGCCGGGTATTCCGGATCGAGCGGCACATAGGCGCCACCGGCCTTGAGGATGGCCAGCAGGCCGATGACCATTTCCAGCGAGCGTTCGGCGGCGATGCCCACCAGCACCTCGGGACCGACCCCGCGCCGGACCAGGGCATGGGCCAGGCGGTTGGCCTGCTGGTCGAGCTGGCGGTAGCTCAGGTGCCGATCGGCGAACACCAGGGCGCAGGCCTCGGGCGTGCGCCGGGCCTGTTGCTCGATCAGGCGCTGGACGCGGAACTCGCCAGGGTAGGCCACCTCGGTCTGGTTCAGGCCGCGCAGGATCGCCTGCTGTTCGCCGGGGCTGAGCATCGGCAGTTCATCGATGCGCCGCTCGGGCTCGGCCAGCAGTGCCCGCAGCAGGTGCTGCCAGTGCCGGGCCATGGTGGCGACGGTGGCGGGGCTGAACAGGTCGGTGCTGTATTCCAGGCTCACGCCGATGGCATCGGCGGCATAGTCCACCTCCAGCGACAGGTCGAACTTGGCCTGGCGTGGGCCGCCTTCAAGGACGCTCACCTCAAGCGCGCCAAGTTTCAGGGCGACCGCATCCGCGCTGCTCACGCGCCAGTTGAACAGGGTCTGGAACAGCGGGTTGGCGTGGCTGCTGCGGTGCAGCTGGAGGGATTCGAGGATCTGTTCGACGGGGTAGTCGGCATGCTCCAGGGCCGCCAGGCTGTCGGCCTTGAGGCGGTTGAGCAGTTCCAGGCCGGTGGTCTCGGGCGACAGCCGGGCGCGGTAGACCTGGCTGCTGACGAACAGGCCGACCAGTTCCTGGGTTTCACTGCGGGTGCGGGTGGCGCTGGGAATGCCGACGGTGAAGTCGCTTTGCCCGCTGTAGCGGCCCAGCAGCAGTTGCCAGGCCGCCAGCAGCACCACCATCGGCTGCAGCCGGTGGGCGCGGCATAGCGTCTGCAACTGCGCACAGGTATCGGGGTCGAGCTGGTCGAGGTGATAGCCGGCGATATGGCGCTGGCCCGACTGGCGCGGATGATCCTGGGGCAGGGCCAGTGGCGGGATCTCGTCGCCCAGGTAGTCGCGCCAGTAGCGGCTGCTGGCGTTGAACTGCGGGCTTTGCGGGTAGCTGTGGCGTTGCCAGCGGGCGTAGTCGGCGTACTGCTGGGCCGGCACCGGCAGGCCCTGCTCGGCGCCCAGGCCGTAGGCCCGGGACAGGTCGGCGATCAGCAGCGGGTTGGACCAGGCATCGCAGACGATATGGTGCAGGGTCAACAACAGGTAGTGCTGCTGCTCGCCGGTCTCAAGCAGCACTGCACGGATCAGCGGGGCGATACTGAGGTCGAACGGCGTGCCTGCCTGCGCGGCGATCTGCTGTTGCAGTGCGTCGTCCAGTGCCTGCCCCTGCAGGTGCCTCAACGACACCTGCTCAAGCACCAGGCGGGCATGGGGTTCGATGACTTGCTGCGGCTCAAGGTCACCCTGTTCGAAGCGTGTGCGCAGGATGGCGTGGCGTTCGATCACCCGGTTCAGCGCCCGCTCCAGCCGTTGCGCATCCATCTGTCCGTCCAGGCGCAGGACCCTGGGCATGTTGTAGGCGCTGCCGTCCGGCTCCAGTTGCTGCAGGAACCACAAGCGCTGCTGGGCGAACGACAGCGGTAGTGGCCCCGTCAGTGGCTCGACCGGCCCTGGGGTGCTGTCGGCGGCGAATGCGGGGGAAAGGTCGTCTTCGGCCAGGAGCAGGGCCAACAGGTCGTCATCAAGGCAGGGATCGAGGGTGTGCATGGTCGATTCTCGAGCGGGCTTCGCGAAAAAGTTCTGCTTAGGGAACGAAGCATCGAGACATCGATTTAGGCGCGGGCAGGCCGTCGGGCCTGCCGCGCGGGGGCGGGGTCAGAGGTCGCGGGCTACCCGAAAGCCGAGCCAGTCGCCGAGTACTTCTGGCGCGCGGGTGTTGCGGTTGCCGGAGCGGGTGAAGATCGGCGCTTCGGTCCAGTCGTTGCCACGGATCTGGCGGGTTTCACAGCCGCTATCGGTCCAGGCGCTGCCATCGCCGGGGGCGCCTTCGTAGTTCTTGTGCCAGCAGTCCTCGACCCGCTCATAGACGTTGCCATGCATGTCATGGAGGCCGAAGGCATTGGCCGGGTAGCTGCCCGACGGCGCGGCGTAGCTGAAGCCGTCTGCCGGGCCGTAGGTGTTGGCGTGCTTGCTGATCTGGTATTCGCCTTCCTTGTCGAACGGGAACGGGAACGGACCTGCGGAGCCGGCGCGGGCGGCATATTCCCACTCCGCTTCGCTGAGCAGGCGGTAGGTGGCGCCGGTCTGTTTGGACAGCCAGGCGAGGTAGCCCTGCATGTCCTGGTAGTTGATGCACACCTGGGGCTGTTTGGGGCCCATCGGGTAGCTGGGTTGTCCGGCCTTGCAGGCGCGGCCGGGACGGGTGTCGCCATCGGGCGGGGTGGCGCCGGTGGCCCTGGCATAGGCGCTCCACTCACCGGCGGTCACCGCGTAGCGGCCCACGGCAAACGGGCGGGCGAAGCTGACCTGATGCTGCGGGCCTTCATCGGCCTCGCGGCCCAGTTCGCCCTCGGGAGCGCCCATGGTGAACTGGCCGGCGGGCAGCACGACCATCTGCGGGCAGTCCTTGCACTCTTGGAATACCGAGCCCGGGGTGCTGGGCGCTGCCGCGTGCGCATGGCTACTGAGCAGGCCGAGGCCGACGGCGAAAACGAGCGGGTGAATCATCGTGAAGGTTCCTTCTCAGGCGGTTTCCAGGGCACTGGCGACGCAGCCCGCCTGCATCCGCAGCAACTGGTCGGCGATGTGGAAGTAGCGGTCGTCGTGGGAGATGACAATGATGGTCTTGCCCAGGCGTTTGAGCTCCGGCAGCAGCTCGGTGTAGAAGATGTGGCGGAACGCCGGGTCCTGGTCGGCGGCCCATTCGTCGAACACCAGCACCGGCCGTTGCTCCAGCCAGGCGCTGACCAGGGCCAGGCGCTTGCGCTGGCCGGTGGACAGGTCGGTGGTGGTGAAGCGGCCGTTATCGATGCCGACCTTGTGGGCAATCTGCAGGCGCTGCAGGTACTGCTCGGCCGCCTGGGGCACCTGGGCATCGCTCTGTACCAGGTCGTCGAACAGGAAGTAGTCGGCAAAAATCGTGGTGAACGACTGGCGATAGTCGTCGCGCGTCTCGGGGGTCACCAGCTGGCCGTTGAGGCGCAGCTCGCCCCGTTGCGGCGCATACAGGCCAAGCAGCAATTTGATCAGGGTGGTCTTGCCACCGCCGTTCTCGCCGACGATGAAGACGATCTCGCCGCGCTGCACCTTGAGGTTCACCGGGCCTAGGCTGAACGGCACGACACCGGGGCTGGGGGCGAAGGTGTAGCCGGCGTTGCGCAGCTCCAGGCTGGTGAACGGCAGCGGTGCCACGTTCGATTCGTTGAGCAGCAGGTGCGGCTCGGGGGAGGAGAACTGCCGGGACAGGTCGGCGACGCGGCGGAAGGCGATCTGCGCCCGGCTGACGATCGGCAGCACGCTGACCAGTTGATCCAGCGGCCCCTTCATGTACAGCAGCACCAGCACGAAGCCGCTCATGGCCGCCTTGTCCATGCCCGGCAGCAGGCGTTCGATCACCAGGGCCAGGCCGATGACCACGAAGAACAGCGTCGAGCCGAAGCTCTTGGCGACGATAAAGGTGTTCATCGCGCGAATCTGCGTCTGGCAGATCGCCTCGGCAGTACCGAGAATGCGCTGGTTGAACAGGCGGTTGCGCCGTGGCCGGTGCATGCGCAGTTCCTTGGCGCCTTCGGCGATGGCGTGGTACTGCTTCTGCAGTTCGTCTTCGGCTTCACGGGCCTTGTCGAAACCTTCAATGGCGCGCCGCCGGGCCACCAGTTGCGCACCCAGGCCCAGCACCAGGCCGCCGACCAGCAGCAGGAACAACGGCCACGACAGCATCGCCAGGTAGCCCAGGCAGCCGAGGCTGACGGTCAGGGCGATGGTCAGCGGGGCGAAGGCGAAGGAGAAGTCCCTGATGGTGTAGATGTCGTGGGTCAGCACCGGAATCAGGCGATGGCTCTTGTAGCGTTCGATCTGGTCGATCGGCGCGCAGAGCACCTTTTCCCCCAGCTCCTTGCGCAGCTTGAGGATGATGCGCTGGCCGACGAAGTTGCTGCCCATGTCCGACAGCCCGGTGCCCAGCAGCGACAGCAGGCACAAGCCGGCGAAGGCCCAGAGCATGCCGCTGGCGACACCGTCCGGGGTATGCAGGGCCTGGTTGATCTGGGCCAGCAACAGGGTGACGCTGGCACCGCCGATAATGCCCAGGGCAATCGACAGCAGCACGATCGGCCAGAAGGGCCTGAGCAGTTGCAGCAGTTCTCGGGTTGCGCCGCGGGAGCTTGAGTTCATGCGAGCGCCTTGAGGGTCTGAGCGTTGATCAAGGGCCGGGCGGCCGGTTTGCCCAGGGTCTGGTACAGCGACTCACCGATTTCCCGGGCGCGGATCGGCAGCACCGACAGCAAGGTGTCGCTCAGGCCGTGGCTGGCTTCGCAGAAGCCCTGCAGGTAGACGGCGGCCTTGAAGCCCTGGTTGGCCAGGCACTGGTAGTCGCGGCCGACCGCAAAGGCCTGCAGGTGATCGGCCAGCGGCGCCAGCAGGTTCTGGTGCGAGCGGCGTTCGTAGCCGGTGGCGAGGATCACCGCATCGTAGCGGTGGGTCTGGGTCTGTTGGGTGGCCAGGTCGCGCAGGGTCAGTTCGATGCCCAGGGTGCTGCTGGTCACCGTTTCCACCTGGCGGCGGCACAGCACGGCATGGCGGAACTGGTGGGCGACTTTCTGCCGGTAGAGGATGCCGTAGATGCGCTCGATCAGGTCGATGTCGACCACCGAGTAGTTGGTGTTGTGGTATTCCTCGATCAGCTTGGCCCGTTCGCCGGCAGGCTGGTTGAACACCAGGTCGGTGTAGTCGGGGGTGAACACCTCGTTGACGAACGGGCTGTCGTCGGCAGGCTTGAGGGCCGAACCGCGCAGGATCATGTCGACCTTGACCGACGGGAAGCTGTCGTTGAGGTCGATAAAGGCCTCCGCCGCACTTTGGCCGGAGCCGATGATGGCGATGCGCATGGGCTTGCCCTGGGCGCAGGGCAGTTGCTCCAGGGCCGCGAGGTAGCGCGAATGGTGGAACACCCGTGGATCGTCACGCAAGGCGGCGAAGGCCTCGGGGATCTTCGGCGTGCCGCCGCTGCCGACCACCACCGAGCGGGCCAGGCGGCTGAGTTCGCGGCCGTGCGGGTCGCGGCTGATCACGCGCAGGTGCTCGACCTCGCCCTTGTCCAGCACCGGCTCGATGCGCAGCACTTCCTCGCCATAGACGGCCTGGGTGGCGAAATGCTCGGCGGCCCACTTGAGGTAGTCGTTGTACTCCAGCCGGCACGGGTAGAAGGTGCCCAGGTTGATGAAGTCGACCAGGCGCTGCTTCTGGTGCAGGTAGTTGACGAAGCTGTAGGGGCTGGTGGGGTTGCGCAGGGACACCAGGTCCTTGAGGAAGGAGATCTGCAGTTCGCTCTGGGTGGCCAGGGTGTTGCCGTGCCAGCGGTAGTCGCTCTGCTTGTCGATGAACAGGGCGTCGAGGGCGTGGCCGTTGGTTTCGGCCAGTTCTTCCAGGGCAATGGCCAGGGCCAGGTTGGAAGGGCCGAAACCGACGCCGATCAGGTCGTGGATGGTGTCGAGGGAGGGGGACTGGCTCATGGGGACGGTTCCTTGGATGGTCGGGAGGGGGCTTGGCAAAGCGCCCCTGGTCCTGCGCAAGTACACCGATAGAACGAGCCGTCCGTGGCAGAATTTACTGCGCTGCTCAGCCGATTTTCTTGCGCAGCAAGGCCATGGCCCGGTCGACCTGCGCTTCGTCGTTAAGCAGCCCTGGCGCCATGCGCAGCACCGGCCCCGCATCGCGGTCCACGGCGTCGACGACGATGCGGTTTTGAACCAGGTAGTTGGCCAGGGCGTCGGGGTCCTGGCCCTTGACCCGGAAGAAGGTGAAGCCGGCGGAATAGTCGGGACTGAGCGGCGTCACCAGCTCGAAGGCTGGGTGTTCGAGCAGGTGCTGCTTGAGGTAGTCGTTGAGCTGGTGGATGCGCGCCTGGACCTCGGCCTTGCCCAGCTGCAGGTGCAGTTCGAAGGCCTTGCCCGCCGCCCAGCGGTGCTCGAAGGCGTGATAGCCGCCGGGGGTCATGATGGTGGCGAAGTCCTTGTCTTCGGAGAAGGTGGCGAAGGTCGGCACCAGGTTCTGCATCGACTCGGAGGCGGCGCAGATGATCCCGGTGCCGCGCGGGCCGAACATCCATTTGTGCGTGCCGGAGATGAAGTAGTCGCAGTTGAAGTCGGCGAAACTGGCGTTCTCCACGCCAAAGCCGTGGACGCCGTCGACCACGTAGAGAATGCGCCGGTCTTCGTCGCGGTTGCGGTTGTGCTGGCGCACCAGCTCGCCGATCTGGCCGATGGGCAGCTTGACCCCGCTGCCCGAGTGCACCCAGGTCATGCCCAGCACCCGGGTATCGGCGGTGATGGCTTTATCGATGGTGCTCAGCACCTGGTCGGTGGAGACCTCGCGCGGCTGCTGGAACAGGCGCAGCTTGCGCACCCGGGTGCCTTCCTGGCGCTGGCGGAACTCCAGGGTCTTGCGGGTGGCGTAGTGCTCGTGTTCGGTGGTGAGGATCTCCTGGCCGGGGGCGACCTTGAGCCGGCCGTAGATCATCCCCAGGCCTTCGGTGGTGCTGCCGGTCAGGGCGATCTGGCGGGGGCGCACGTTCAGGTAGCGGGCGGCCCACTCGCGCACCTCGCCTTCGCGCTGCCATTCGATCCCGGTTTCCCAGTCGACCCAGCGCGCCGGGTTGCGGTCGATTTCGGCGCGGTAGTAGTCGATGGCTTCCTGCACCGGGCGCGGGTGGGCAGTGACCAGGAAGTTGGCGAAGTGGGCGTAGCTTGGGTCCAGCGGGAACAGCTGGCGCAGTTGCTGCCATTTGTCCTTGCCGCTGAAATCCGGCGGGGCTGCCGCCAGGGCCCGGGGCAGCAGGGGCAGGCTGGCGGCGAGCAGGCCGGCCTGTTTGAGAAAGGTGCGACGGTCGGTCATGGTCGAGGCTGCCTGGATCAAGGGGTGGAAAGGCTGGCGACAGGGCGGGCGGCCTTTTGCACCTGCTCCCAGACCCGCAGGAAGTTGCCACCCCAGAGCTTGGCGATGTCGGCCTCGGAGTAACCACGGCTGAGCAGCTCGGCGGTGACGTTGCGGAGCTCGCTGACATCCTTCCAGCCGTTCAGGCCGCCACCGTCGTTGAAGTCCGAGCTGATGCCGACGTGGTCGATGCCCATTTTCTTCACCGCGTAATCGATGGCATCGCCATAGTCCTTGAGCGATGCCTTGGGCTCCTGGTCGACGATATCGTAGAGGCTGCCGGCGTATTCGCCGAAGCGTGATTCGGGCCAGATGGCGATCACCGCGTCGCCGGGCATCAGCGCGTTGGCCAGGCCCTGCAGGGGCTGCAGGTCGAAGCGCGCGCGCAGGGCTTCGAGCTTGTCCAGGCTGGGCTTGCTCAGCGGCTTGAGGTAGGTGCCGAAGGCCACCACCTGGAGCACACCGCCGCTGTTCTTGATCAGCTGCATTTCCTTGTCGCTGAGGTTGCGCGGGATATCCACCAGCGCCCGTGGCGCCGAGTGCGAGGCCACCATCGGCGTGCGGGACAGGCGCGCGACGTCTTCCAGGGCCAGGGTCGACATCTGCGACACATCGATGATCACGCCCAGGTCGTTGAGGCGCTTGACCGCCTGCTCGCCCAGGGGCGACAGGCCGCCGAGGGCATCGGGGGTGTCGTTGAAGAACGGCAGCGGGCGCGAGGAGTCGGCCCAGTCGTTGTTGGCCACATAGCTGAAGCCGAACATGCGCATGCCGCGGCTGGCCCACAGGTCCAGCTGGTCGAGGTCGCGGCCCAGCGGGTAGGCGTTGAGCATGCTGATGAAGATGGCGAACTTGCCTTCGCCGTTCAGGCGCCGGAAGTCTTGCGGGGTATAGGCGATGCCGACCTGGTTGGGGAAGTCGCGGACCATGTTGCTGATGATCTTGTAGCGTACTTCCTGCTGGTGCCGGGCCTCGTCGATAAAGCCCGGGGTCGGGCGGTGCGGGGCGTTGGGGCCGTTCCACAGCTCCGGCCAGCCGAAGATGGTCAGCGCCGCGCCGGACAGGCGGCCCTTGCCGGCCTTGACCAGGTCGAACTGGCCGGGGCCGTCCTTGTCGATTTCCTGGCCTTCGCCACCGAACTTCAGCGGCACGGTGATATGGCTGTCGAACGAGAGCATGTGCTCGTGCAGGGCATTGGCCTGCTCGACGATCTGGCGCGGGTAGCCGGTGTTTTTCTGGTAGTAGAGGTAACCGGCAGCGGCGGCGCCCAGGGCCACCGCCAGGGCAAGGGGCAGGCCGATGTACAGGGCTTTGCGGGAACGGGTCTTGGTCATTGCCATCTCGTTGCTGGGCTGATCGGAACGGCTTTCGCGGCGCGCAGGCGGGTCGCGGGACAAAGCGCGGGTATCAGGAGGGACGAACGGCTTGGGGCTAAATTTATGGGGTTTCACGGAATCCCCGGGGGGCTGTGATCCTTGGGTTGGGGGGTTAGGTTGTGAGCTGATCCATTCAATGCAGCGAGGCTGCCGGCCCCTTCCGCCTTTACGGCGGCCTACTTTTCTCTTGGGAAAAGTAGGCAAAACCGCTTGCTCCT